>DATARG010000028.1:0-5492 GCA_036264275.1 Candidatus Udaeobacter sp.
CCTCTGGTGAAACCAACCTGGCGATCCCCATCTCCGGTCCCAGGGGAAAAGGAACAATTTACGTGTCGGCAAATAAGTCGCTCGGGCAATGGATTTATTCCGGCCTCGTTGTGGAAGTCGGAGAAACGCATAAACGCATCAATCTTCTTCAAAAACCGGCGCCGTCCGATTCGCCTTGATATCTGCGCGTTTCGGCCATTCAGCCGAATCGTCCTCTGAGCCGTACCGACGCGAAGCAACGGCCGGGCTTTCCAGCCGATCCACCTAGACCTCGCGGGTCGCGCACGTAAAGTTTCACGCATGTCGATTTCGGAAGAGCAGGTAAAGAACGCGTTGAAGGCTGTGAAATATCCGGGCTTCACTCGAGACATTGTTTCGTTCGGATTGGTGAAATCCATCCAGATCGACAATGGCGAGGTTAAAGTGCAACTCGCACTCGCAACCAATGATCCAAACGTCCCCGCGACAATCAAAAATGATGCGGAACAAGCCTTGCGCACGATCGAAGGCATTCGTGACGCCAAAGTTTTGATCGATATCCACGCGCCCCCAGGCGGCGCAGGGGCGGGAGCAGTCGCGACGCGGATTCCAGGCGTCAGACATGTGATTGCCGTGGGAAGCGGCAAAGGCGGTGTAGGCAAATCAACGATTGCGGCAAATCTCGCAGTGGCACTGGAGCAAACAGGCGCTCGCGTTGGTCTTTGTGATTGCGACATTTATGGGCCAAGCATCTCGCTGATGTTCGGGACGCGAGAGCGGCCAACGGCAACGGATGAGAATATGATCGTGCCGATCGAGCAATACGGTTTGCGACTGATGTCGATGGGATTTCTGCTGGACGACACTTCGCCGGCGATTTTGCGCGGACCAATGGTAACACGCTACACGCAGCAGTTTCTGCGGCAGGTCGAATGGGGCGAACTGGATTATTTGGTGCTCGATCTTCCGCCCGGCACTGGCGACATCCAGTTGACTATCGTGCAGACTGTAGCGTTGTCTGGAGCGATCATCGTTACGACCCCCCAGGAAGTTGCTTTGATCGATGCACGGAAGGCGGCAACCATGTTTGAAAAGGTGAACGTGCCGGTACTCGGCCTGATCGAGAACATGAGTTATTTCGTCTCGCCGTCGGACAGCAAGCGTTATGATATTTTCGGGACGGGCGGCGGCGAAAGGGAAGCCAAGCGGTTACGTGTCCCATTGCTCGGGCAAATTCCAATCGACATCGCCACACGCGAGGGTGGCGATCGCGGGATCCCAATCGTGAGCGAAGATCCGAAATCACCTGTGACCGCCGAATTTAATCGGATTGCTCACGAGATTCGTAAAGTCTTGGCGTAGTGAGGCATCCGCAGCACGCACAGGAAACGAAATAAATTTCACGACTCACTCGTCCAATTCCGGTGTTTGATCTTAGCACGGCATCGAGCCGTTCTAAGTTGACTAGGAAGAAATGTTATGAAAGAAGAAGCGGACATGTCCCCTTCGGAAGCAGATCAGGCGCAGTTCGTTAAAGAGTCGGCGCTTTACAAGGAGTTCCTCGCGGAGCGCACAGAAATTTTGAAACACAAATGGATCGAGAGTGAAAAAGCCGGGAAAGACATCGGCTTTGAAAGGGCTCTGCTGGATTGGATCGTGAAACATCGCTCCAACTGGCGAGAGCGACGACGAAAGGAGGCGCGCACAGAACAGGCCGCCTCCTAATTTTTGTACCTTTAAGGTGATCCCGTGAGGTCGCCAAGGAAACCGTGAAACAACAACAGAACTCATCTGCCGCCCCGATCTTGGACGCGGAAGCAATTCGTCGGGCACTAAGCCGGATTGCACACGAGATCATCGAGAGTAATCCAAACCTCGAAAGCGTGGTGCTCGCGGGGATTCCATCGCGCGGCGTACACATCGCGCGGCGAATCGCGGATTTCATTCGCGGAATCAAGAATGCCAACGTCGACGCGGGCGTCATCGATGTCGCGATGCATCGTGATGACGTGGGAACCCGCAAGGAATTACCTGTCGTGCACGCGTCGAAACTTCCAGTATCCCTGGAGAACCGCACGGTGATCATTGTCGATGACGTTCTTTATACCGGTCGCACGGTGCGTGCTGCGATGGATGCAATCAATTCATTCGGCCGTCCGGCGCGCATTCAACTCGCTGTACTGGTCGATCGCGGTCATCGCGAGCTGCCAATTCGTCCCGATTATGTCGGAAAAAATTTGCCGACCGCGACGCGCGAACAGATTCAAGTGCGCCTGCAAGAAACCGACGACGAATCGGACGGTGTCTACGTGAAAAGCAATGACTAGTCGCTGGACACGCAAAGATCTTCTCGGGCTGCGCGAGTTAACAGCCGACGAAATCAATTTCGTTCTCGAGACCACCGATGCGTTTAAGCAGGTCGGCACCCGCGAAATCAAAAAAGTGCCGGCACTACGGGGCAAAACGCTGGTCAACTTTTTTGTCGAGCCGAGTACACGCACGCGCACGTCTTTCGAGCTGGCTGCATTTCGTCTGAGCGCCGACGTGATCAACATAGCGGCAACGACTTCGAGCCTGACTAAAGGCGAAACGCTCAAGGATACTGCGCGCAATCTCGAAGCGTTGCATGCCGATATCATTGTTCTGCGCCACAGCTCAGCGGGGGCACCGCAGTTTCTGGCAAACCGACTGAAAGCCAGCGTGATCAACGCAGGCGACGGCGCGCATGAGCACCCGACGCAGGCGCTTCTCGACCTGTACACCATTCGCGAGCGCAGAGGTAAGATCGCCGGTCTGCACGTCGTGATCATCGGAGACATTTTGTTTAGTCGCGTCGCACGATCGAACATTTTCGGTCTACTCAAGCTCGGAGCGCGTGTGACGCTCGTTGGTCCGAGCACACTCGTGCCGCGCGAGTTTGAAAAATTAGGCGCCGAGGTTTCTTACAAAATCGATGACGTCCTGCCGAACGCGGATGTTGTGAACCTTTTAAGAATCCAACACGAGCGGCAGCGCAGAGAATATTTTCCCGGCCTCGGCGAATACATCCGCTTGTTTGGCCTAACGAAACAACGCGCAAAACTGTTGAAGCCCGACTGCCTGATTATGCATCCGGGTCCGATCAACCGCGGGGTCGAAATCGACAGCGAAGTCGCCGACGGCTTGCAAAGCGTCATTCTCGATCAGGTCACCAATGGTCTCGCGGTGCGCATGGCGGTTTTGTATCTGTGCGGAGGGATTGCGAGATGAAAACGGTGGTCGGCGCGGATGCAGGAAGAGCGCGCGTCTCGCGTGCTGGCGAAAGCGTCCCGCTTTCACGAACGTTTCCAGACGCCGGACCGCTTGCGAGTGCAGCCATCATAAAAAGATTGTTTCAACGTGACGCCGAAACCAGCACGCGGAACGCGTGCGCTCCCCACGCATGAGTGCCGCAATTATTCACAACGGCCGCGTGATCGATCCCGCGAATAAGCGGGATGAAATCGGCGATCTCTACGTCGCAGACGGAAAAATCGTCGGCTCCAAATCCGAAATTCGAAGTCCGAAGTCGGAAATTGAAGAGATCGATGCAGGCGGTTTGGTCGTTGCGCCTGGCTTGATCGACATACACGTCCATCTGCGCGAGCCCGGGTTCAGTCACAAAGAAACTATCGAGTCGGGTGCGCGAGCGGCCGCGGCCGGCGGATTTACGACTGTCGTTTGTATGCCGAACACTGCTCCTGTTCCCGACAACCTGGGCACAATTACATGGATCAAAAATCGGGCTTCCGGCGTCGCATGCGTGAATGTTTTGCCGACGGGCGCGATTTCAAAAAACCTGGCAGGCGAAGAACTCGCTCCGATTGGCTCACTTGCACAGGCAGGCATCGTCGCAATAACGGATGACGGTCATTGCATTCAAAATCACGAAGTCATGCGGCGCGCCGTCGAATACGCGCGCATGGTAGACATGCCTGTACTCGATCATTGTCAGGATTACAATTTGGTCGGCAACGGAGTTGTCCATGAGGGTTATTGGAGCACGCTGCTCGGCTTACCCGGCTGGCCGGCGGCCGGCGAAGAAGCCATAGTCATGCGGAACATTTTGCTCGCCGAACTGTGCGATCATCAAATCCATTGCCAGCACATCTCGACGGCAGGCAGTGTACGGTTGCTTCGTGAGGCTCGGACGCGGGGCGTGAAAATCAGCGGGGAAGTTTGCCCGCACCACGTCGCGTTAACCGACGAGGCGATTCAAAATTTCGACACGAATTGCAAAGTGAACCCGCCGTTGCGTTCGCAGCACGACATTGATGCGCTGCTGGAAGGAATCGCGGATGGAACGCTATCGATCTTGTGTTCCGATCACGCCCCACATGCCGATTTCGAGAAGGAAGTCGAATTCGATGCAGCGCCGTTTGGCATGATCGGATTGGAAACAGAGCTCGGGTTATTTCTCGATCTGCTCGTGCACAAACATCGCACGATCGACATCGCGCGATTGATCGAGATGTACACAGTCGAGCCGGCGCGCTTATTGAAGATCGATGCCGGCGCGCTGTCGATCGGCGCACGCGGTGATGTGACGCTAATTGATCCGGAATTGGATTGGACCGTGAAGGTTAATCAATTTCAATCAGCGTCGCGCAATTCGCCATTTGACGGCTGGAAATTAAAAGGCCGCGCAGTACAGACGATCGTTAGCGGTAAGACGGTCTGGAAACTGGAGCCGTGATCGCTGATCGCGGACCGGCATCATCGATGCCGGCTACAACTAGCCCGCAGCGAAACCACCGTGGATATAATTTTCCAGATGGGCAATAGCTGCTTGCTGGCAGGAAATCACGTGTTTCACAAGATCCCCTATCGAGATCACCCCGACTACTTTATCGTCGTCAACAACCGGCAAATGGCGAATGTGATGGTCTGTCATTAGGCGCAAACATGTTTCGACGCCTTCGCGCCGATGCGTCGTGAACACATTCTTAGACATGATTTCTGCGACTTTGGTTTCACGGGAACGTTTGCCGCGGAGCATGATCTTGCGCGTGTAATCGCGTTCGGAAATAACTCCAACCAAGCGCTCGCCATCCATTACCAGCAGAGCGCCGACGTTCTTCGCATCCATTAATTGAACTGCTTCGAACACCGTCGCGCCCGGAGAAACGGAGTAAATCTCTCGGTTTTTCTGATTCAGAACTGCGCCGATCGTGCCGCTAACATCCATATACTTAATCACCAAAGCTCGAAGAACATAGGGCAATCAAGGCGAAAGAGGCAAAACAATTCTCGGGTAACGCAGGAGTCGACAGATTTGTCATGATGGCTCTGGTTACGTCGCGTATCTCCGCGGCGCGAGTTTCGGCGGTCGTTTTCCATTCACGACCGCGCCCGCGACTGGCAGGTACGAAAGTTCCTGACGATCTGCGGCGCAACGCAACATCAATCCGCCGCGACTCATGTCCCCGCGACCGACAAAGTCCGCAGGAAATCGCAGTCGGTCGCCAAAGTTGGCCAGTAACACGTCGACATAT
>DATARG010000037.1:0-14258 GCA_036264275.1 Candidatus Udaeobacter sp.
AAAGTTGAAAGCACCGCAGTCAAAACCGACGCGTGGCATCATAGGATGGATGCCTTGACTTCCATTGCGGCGTTCATCGGCATTTCGGTGGCATTAATTGGCGGCGAAGAATGGCAGAGCGCCGATGACTGGGCGGCACTCGTTGCATGCGCACTGATCGCTGCAAATGGCATTCGCCTCGCACGGCCGGCGTTTTATGAAATCATGGACACGGCGCCTGGTGGAAAAATCGTCAAGTCCATCCATGCTGTTGCCAGCTCAGTCTCCGGTGTTGTCGAGGTCGAGAAATGTCGCGCCCGTAAGATGGGATTGGATTACTACGTCGATCTACACGTTGGTGTGGACGGAAACATTTCAGTCCAACAAGGCCACGAGATTGCGCATCGAGTAAAGTCGGCTATTCAGCAAAGCGATTCCCGCATCGCAGACGTGCTCGTCCACATTGAGCCCGCTGCGTAGGCACACACGGCATCTTAAAAATTCGCTTGTGATAACACCGGTATTTAGATCGCTGATGTTGCGAGGCTAGTCGTTACCAGTTGCGAACTTCGTTTGACGTTTGCCTGTTTTCCAGTTTAAGCCGTCGCGGGGCGTGTGGCAGCGCGGTGGTTTAAGTTCCCAACGAAGGAGAAAAGCAATTCCCAAGAATGAAAAAGCGCAGGTTCTTCTAAGCGTATTTTAGTTACTCCTGCTCGTAGCTGGGTTAGTGATGACTTTTGTCGGTGCCGAAGCGCCGACGAGGTTTTGCCAAGAGGTCTGAGCCTTTCCAGGCGAAGGACTTCGATCAAAATTCTCGGACAACCGCAACAAGTGCATTCGCCAAAGTTTTTCGTGCACGCGCAATCCTTCTCGCGAACTGGATAAGACCTGGGATGCGCCTGGGATTGGCCAGGAGAAATGTGGCGAGCGCGGCGATATTAGTTCGTTGCTGGTGGATATCAAACAAGACGCGCGGCGGAGCAGGAAATGGTTCGCTTGGCGTGTCTGTGATGATGCGCAGCGGCAGCAGCGGGATGGCTTGGATCGCGCAGGCGCCCGCGATAAACTCTGTTTCCATGTCGACGGCAGAGGCTCCGGATTCGCGCGCTATTCTCTCTCGCTCCTCGCTGGAATCGATTAAGCCAGGCACCGTCAGGATGTCGGCCGCATAAATCGACAGGTTCGAAAGGCATGATTGCGTCTGTTTCGGATCGAGCGTCAAAAAATTCTTCGCAACCAAAAGATCGTTAACCCGCAGTTCGTGGTTCAACGATCCTGCGAATCCGGCGCTGATCAAAAAATCGAACGGCTGATTTTCGAGAAAATTTCCGATGCGTCGTTTGCAGATGTTTCCACCGACACCCGTATGAAGGACTTCGATTGAGCGATGACCAATCGTACCGTGAACGATGCTGAGGCCATTGCGATCAGAGCGAGATTTATTTCCGAGCCGGCGCAAGAATTCCGAGCTCTCCGCCGGCAAGGCGAAGGTAACCGCAATCATTGTCGCTATGACGGTGCTTCAGCGATCTGGACGACAAAGCGTTTCTTTTCGCCTGCAACTGGAGTCGCCTTGTCCGCCGCAGTCTCGCCGAAGGCGGATGATCCCGGGCTTGGAGTTCCGACGGATGCGATCGCTGCGCGAAATTCAGGTTCCCGAGCCGCTGGCAGATCTACAAGGATATTAACCCGGCCCGCGTCGGGAACTCCTTTCGTAGCGGATCCTCCAAGACCTGAAACGATTGCGACTACTCCATCTGCTACGGCGTCGAGTTTTCCTTTGTCAGCTGGGATTGTGATTTCCGTCACGCCTAAGGCATTTGGCGCGGGTGCGAGTGTTGCTGCCCGCTCAATCGATTTCGCGATCTGCTCGCGCATCTGAGCTTCAAGCAGAGGCCGGTTCGGATTGTTGTTTTCGTGCCTGAAGATGAAATACAGACCGATCCCGACGTTCACAAACATGAGAACCATGAATGCCGCACCGATCCGGATCGCCATCTTGCGGCCTTGCTCTGGAAGGTCGGCTGGCGCTGGTGGAACAATTTCGCGAGATTCGCCGCGCATTCCGGCATGAATCTGTCGCGCCACAGCGAATTCGCGTTGCAATTGCTTGTCGGACATCAATTGCTCTTCCAATGCAGCTCGTTCTGCCGCGGGCAATCTTCCATCCAGGTAATCGAATAGCTTGTCGGGATTCATCAGTGGCAACGGGAAGAGCGTGACGTTGGACGCGTTTACACGCAAATGCCGAAGTGAATCGGCGTACGAATTCTTCAACACCCTGGAATGGCCTCGCGGACGGTCTCCCCTGTAACCAATTTCAAAAATGTTGTAGCCACGTCCCTGTGGGGCGTCGCACACCGCTCACTCAACCGCGCGCAGCGCGGTGGCTAGAGCGCATCCATTTAGAAATCGCCTTTAATCAATTACGAGGACTTCGAACACAAACGTTAGACCTTCTGCTGGTTCCTCCGTCATGCGGCACTGCTGAATCTTCAATAGTTGAACGACTGGATTGCAGTCGTTAGGTCGGGGCCGTTCACGAAACCGGTCCTGGTGCTCGGATTCAAAGTAATGTGGACAGGAAAGACATTGTCGCCTCCTTGAAAATTCAATCCGTCGATCGACTCGACCAAATTTCCTGTGAGGTCGAAAACGTGAATGCTGCTACCATTGTTGAGCTGTCCGTCGGAAAAGGGCTGCGCGACGAGGAATAGCTTGTTGATCGGATCAAACTCGATGTCGCCGCCGCTTGCGGTTGAAGTTTGCGGATTGTGTCCGGGCAGAAATACACTAATACCGCTGAAATTGCTCAGAGTGTAGAACTGTACCGCGGAGTCGAAAGAAGTATCGGTGCAAAGAACTCCATCTTCTGGATCGACCGCGATGCCGTTGATGACTCCCAGACCAAGGCCGGTTTGTTTCACAAATGAGCCGGTAGCCAAATCGACAAAACCGATAACAGGGGGAAGGATAAATGGCGATGGCTTATCATGCCCCAGGATGACCTGATTTCCTATCGGATCGAAGACAATGACTGGCGGCGCTTCCTGCGTGAAATCCGGATCGGTAATGTCGATGACCGGTCCGAAAGTGTTATCAGCGAGGTTGGAGCTGAAGACGACCGGATTCACATTTGTGCTAACGCTGAGGGCGTAGACCGCGACATTCGGCGTGCCGTCAAACGCGGGTTTGACTTGGTTGACGATTAGTTTGGAGTTGATTGGTGGCGTCCACCGGCCATTAATCATGTTGCCCGCGAGCGGATTGATAGTGGCAAAGCTGCGCCTGACATGGAACACGTCTCGAACCTGTTCGTGCTCGACCAGCCCGACGGATCCCGCTACGCCTAGCGCGACAAAGTCATCCTGCGATTCTGATTTCGCCAGAACCCTTACGATTCCACCCGTCACCTGATCAAAGGTTTCAACTCTCGCCGATACCGTGCCGTCCGGATTTAACACGGCCTCGCAGAGCAGTCCTTCCGTGCCGTCCGGGTCAGCTTCAAAGCCAAAGATCAGGCCGCCGAGTCTGCCGTGAACGATGACGTCGCCTGCCTCGTCGTTTGGATTTGCCTGGGATTCGGGCTGGTCGGAGGCGCGGGTGAGCGATGCCGCGCAAACAATGAGCGCGACGAGCGCGGTGGAAACGAATCGTTTCGGTAAGCTAATATGGGAGTAAGAGAGCGATTTCATCCGTCCTATTTTCCATGAAATAGCCCAATCCCAAGCGTTGGATCGTAACACAACCGTTACATCCGCTCGGCTTGATCCCAGTTTGCGCTCAACAAATGGAGTGACTCGGTTGTTCAAGGGAACTCGAAAACATAACGAGTGTCTTGGCGACAGTGAAACAAAGTTGAAGCCAGCAAAGGCTCCCTTAAGGAGGCGAACCCAGCTAGTCTTATTTGCCCTTGGCTCTGCTATGGAGCGGCAATAGAATCGCTTTTGTGGCCGATGATCAGTCAAAGGGTCGACGTGACCGGCACATCTGGCGGCGGGTGATGATTGGCCTCGCAGTATGCGTAGGCCTCCTGATCATTTTTCATCGTCCAATTTTGCTGGCCACCGTCCGGCACTTCGCCATTCGCTATGCTACTCAAGAGAACCTAAAGATTGATTTTCGTCTCGAAGGCAATCCATTCAGCTATCTGACGATTCGAAGTCTCCACGCGATGCCGACAGGGCCTAGCGCGATCGAGTCGGTCGATATCGATTCGTTATACGTCAACTACAGCTTGTTAGGGTTCGTGCGGCACGGCGTTTCGCACCTTTTACAAAACGTTGAGCTGCGCGGTGCGCAGATCGTGCTCAATCCGGCACGAGCGGCACCGCCCAAACCGCACGCTAGGAAAAAACCAACACTGCCTGACGTGTTTCCCGAGCGGATTCGTTTGGCCGACTCGACGCTAATTATTAGACAGAGCCCAAACGATTTCGTGGTTGAACATGCTGATCTTGATTTAAATCCGCGTGCTCAGGGCGAGCTGCGAATCGGAAAGCTGCAACTACCTTCGGGAGACAGTTGGTCAACCCTATCCGGCCAGACTTCCTACGCCGACAAAAATCTCACCTTACGCGATCTAGCTCTCAGCGATCAGGAACAGATCCGGCTTCTGAACATCGATGCCTCGCGTATCGATTCGAAGGCTCTCACCATCGATCTCAACGGCGTCATCGGCGGCGGCCAGTTGTCTGTTTCGGCTGCGTTGAATGAAGGCGGATCTTCTTTGAACGGGAAAGTTAATCTGACTGCAGAGAAAATTTCGGCGGACTCGCTGAACAAATTCTTTTTGCTTCCGGAAAATTATTTTTCCGGCGAAATCGAGCGACTCGCTGTGGTGGGCACGGGCGCGATCGACTCGCCACGTACCTGGAGCGGGACGATGTCATTGCTGGCCAGCGAGGCACATGTACCAGGGATAAATTTCGACAAGGGCACTGTTGAAATTACCGCTGGGCAGGGGAAAGCGACGTTACAGTCAGCCAACATTCTTCAGAATGAGAATGAATTTCATTTGAGCGGCATTATCGATTTGCCGCCGACGTTTCAAGATTTTGGCCGGACACCAGCGAGTCTACAGATTGCCGGCAAAGCGTCTGATCTGGAGAAACTGACCGCGGGACTGCCTGTGGGCGTGACCGGCTCGGTTCAGATTAACGGCAAAATCGACATCGTTGATGCCAACGCGCAGTTAACACTTGGCCTCACAGGTGAAGCGATCGGGTTTTCAGATGGGATCATTGACAATCTGAACGCCACTCTGCGCGCGTCCAAAAAAGTAACGGGCAGCGGTACAAAGAGACCCTGGTTCGCGGACCTTCGGACGGCGATGGAGTTTACCCTGACCGGCATGCGTTATCGCGAATACATCGTCGATTCAATCAACGGATCGCTGAACGGAAGCGACGACATAATCGGACTTGATGGAATCACTCTCCGGCGCAATCAAAATGAGCTAAGCGTTCGCGGCCGTTACCAGCTCCCGGAAAACATTGGCAATGCGTCTTCGCAACCATTGCAATTGGATGTTTCGTTGAACGCTCGAGAGACCGGCGACTTTTGGGTGGCCAATTCTCCGAATAAAATTAGCGGTCCGTTGCAAATGACAGGTCACATCGAGCGCAAACAAGGAATCGTCGACGGCCAGGTATCACTCTCCGGATCGAATTTGAAAATGCGAGATCTGGTTGTGCAAAGGCTTAGCGCCCAATCATCGATCGCAAATAACTTGATCCACCTCGATGAGTGCAGCGCGACTCTGAACAATACCGATTACGTCAATGCAACGGGCGCATTCAACTTGCAACCGCCTCAGCACTACAACGGCAAGGCGTCCGCGAGCATCGCGGATCTGGCCGTGCTCCAGCCGCTGTTGCACGCATTCGGTAACCAGAGTCAACTGGCTGGCTCGTTGAAATTGGATTGGGAGGGCAGCGGCAACGCGCAGGCGTTTAAAAATACAGGTAACCTCAAACTCGTTCTGGAAAAAGCGCGCTATGGAAATCTGCAGGGGCTACAGGCGAACATTGACGCGTCGTACTCGCCCGATGGCGTTGACGTGCCGGTCATTTTTTTTGCGACAACCAACATGGATTTCAATGCGATCGCTCGGACGAAGGATGACACGCTAGAGATAGACAAAATCCAGCTCAACCAGATTGTCGCTTCCCAGTCGCAGCGGGCCGGTCGCAGCGGTGCGCCGGGAGAGGGTGCTACAACCCAGCAGCGTGCGAATTATGCCTACGGCTACGTCTCAATTCCATTTGTATGGCGAAATCTTGGAACAAAATCCCCAGCGATTCCGTCCTCTGGCAAAGTGTCGCTGATAGTGCAGTCTGAAAATCTCGACCTCAAGAGGCTGGCACACGATCTCGGAATACAATCGACAATCTCGGGCGTCGTGAACGCGAAGCTCGACGGTGACGGTACAATCGCAGATTTGAAAACGCGGCTCGACATGCAGGTGCGGGATTTGCGGAACGAACAGTGGCAGAAGATCGAGCCGGCGACGTTCGAACTGAGCGCGCAGACCGCGCAGAATCGGCTGACCGTTTCAGGCAAGCTGCAACAACCCCGTATTCAGCCGTTGGAAATAACCGCCAACATGCCTTTCGACGTGCCGAAAATTGTCCAGGCTCGGGGATTTCCAGACGATACGCCGATCACTGCGAAAGCTCGCGTCCCGCGCAGCTCGGTAAATTTCGTTCGGCAATTTGTCCCTGACCTTCGGCAATTGGATGGCGATCTGGGCCTGGACGTTGATGTGAGCGGAACGATTGGTCACCCGGTTTTGAGTGGAGCAGGGGACATGACGGTGAACGCAGCTCGTTTCACGAATGCGACTCTTCCCGCGCTGAATAGTTTTAATGCACGTGTCACTTTTCGGGACAACGTGCTCACTCTCGATCGCTTTGGAGGCGATTTGGCTGGTGGCCCGTTTAGTATGAGCGGTAGAGTTACGTTCGTTAAACTGACCGAACCGACTCTCGATTTACAAATGAGAGCTCAAAGTGTGCTGGTTGCCCGAAACGATACGCTCACCGCGCGCGCCGATGCTGATGTCAAGATAACGGGACCACTTACGACGACGACCGTCAGCGGCAATGTCGCACTGACGGGCACCCGGTTTCTCAAGAACATTGATCTTATCCCTATTGGTTTACCGGGTAGACCGGCGCCGCAGGCGCCTGCCGAACGGCCCGAATTTTTTTCTCTGCCGTCCCCGCCATTCCGCGACTGGAAATTTGATGTCACGATCAAAACCAAAGATCCGGTGCTGATTCGCGGTAACCTGGCCACCGGCGAAGCGACGACTGATCTGAAATTGATTGGCACGGGGATTAAGCCGGGTTTGCAAGGTGTGGTGCGGATGGAAGGTGTCGAAGCGACATTGCCCTTCAGCCGACTCGACGTTTCCCGCGGCTCGCTCACATTCAATCCGAACGACTCGACTAATCCGACAATCGACCTGCAAGGCACATCCGTGATTCGCGATTACACCGTGCGAGTTTATGTTTACGGAACTCTGCTTTCACCACAGGCAATCTTTACCAGTGAACCGCCTCTGCCGCAGGAGGAAATCATCTCGTTGATCGCTACTGGGGCGACGCGACAGGAACTCTCGACTGGAAACGTCCTCGCAGGGCGCGCAGCGATGCTGTTGGTCCAACAGCTGTACCGCAAGATTGTTAAAAAAGGCGAGCCGACTGACAGCAACACGGTTTTCAATCGCTTGGATCTGGATTTGGGAACGATCGATCCGCGCACTGGTCAACAACAAGCAACCGTAAGGTTTAAACTTACCTACCAGCTTGTGCTCACTGGCGACGTCGGCGTTCATGGTGATTTTCGAGGGAAGCTGAAATATCTGATTCGTTTTCGCTGATATGCGATACGGAACCCTCCTTTCCCTCCTTGCCATGACCCTGGCTTTTCAGGTCGCAGCACAGAGCGTTGATGTTATGCGGCCAGAAGAGCGACAGAAAGCGCACCGCGCAGTCGTTAAGGAGCAGGAGAAACGCGCGAAGCAGGCAAGCATCATCGAATTTCGCGGCAACCAGGCGTTCAAGGAGAAGGAGCTGCGGACCGCACTGAAAGAGGAGATCACTACGATCGAAGATTTTGGATTGAGTCCCGCGCGGGCGGACGATCTAGCATTCTTTCTTGAAGTGTTTTATCGAAAGCATGGCTATGCAAAAGTGGACGTGCACTACGTAATTGAATCGGGCGAACGCGTACGTCTGGACATCCACGAAGGGGCGCGTTTCCTGCTGAGCCAGGTGGCCTTCGATGGGAACGCGCATGAGCCAGCGGACAAACTCTTCGAATACATCGTGGGTCCAACACGGGAGCGATATTCACGCATGGAAAAAAGGGTGCCCTTTGTAGCCTCAGATCTGGAGGAGGGCACGCATCTGGTGCAGCGGTTCTATGTCGCCGAAGGATTTCTGAACGCGGTAGTCGATGCTCCGCGTGACAAATTTCTGGCTGATAGCAGTGATGTCGATGTCGTGGTTCCGATTCACGAAGGTCGGCAGTATTTTTTCGGAAATATCACGTTTAGCGGTCAGACGGTTTATGGTGGCGAGGCGCTCCGCGGCCAAATATCCGATCTCCTCCAACGCCCTTACACTGATGTTCGGGTCGAGGACATTCCGCGCCGTCTCGAAGCGTATTACAAGGCGAGGGGTTATTACGACGTCAAAGTAGTAGCCGACGGTGCGCCGGACGACGCAGTAAATGGTCGCGTTCCCGTCCATATCGTCGTTTCACCTGGAGCCGTTTATCACTTCGACGGTGTGACTGTTACCGGACTAACTCGGCTGCATCCCAGTTTTGTGACGAGACGCTTCACCAGGTTAGAGGGCAAAACGTACAGCCCTGATGTTCTAGACGAGCGATTTCGGACCCTTATGAAGACTGGCCAGTTCAATTTGCTTCAAATCAAACCGGTCCCTATCGATGGACATCTGTTGCGACTCGATATCTCCGCAGAGGAGGCTAAAAGCAGGGAGTTCGGTTTTTGGGGCGGATTCGACACTTACGAAGGTGCACTTGCCGGCGTGCAAATCGGCGATCGCGATCTGTTCGGCTACGGACGTCCTCTCACCGCAACGATTGAGGTCTCGCAACGCAGTTATCGAGGTGAAATTTTATATCAGGACCCGTTTTTCTTTGACACAGATTTTGTGTTCACTGCGCGACTATCTGCTTTTACTTTCGATTACGATGGCTACTCAAAATTTGAGTTGGGCGGACGGTTCGAGCTCAGCCGCAAAATTACCAAATACGACGAGGCTTCGCTGACTTTTGCAGTGCGTCATGTGGACATCACCGATTCAGAGATAAGGCCGAGTTTTCTTCTCGGACCAGACAACTACCAGGTAAACACCATCGGGCTCACTAACACACTTGATCTGCGTGAGAGTCCGTACGTGAATCCGCGCGGATTTCTCGTCGGCAATACACTTGATGTAGCTTCAAGCGCACTGGGAAGTGATATCGAATATGTCCGCGGCACGATGCGAGTTGGGTACTACCTTCCGTTTGGACCCAGACCGCTCACACCCGGTGTCGTTGAGGATCAACCCCCTGGTAATCCTTTTCAGCGTTGGGTCCGCCAATCTTCAATCGCGTTCGGTGCACGTGCTGGCATTATCCATTCGCTTACCGACAGCGGCTCAGACGAGGCAACTGCCATTCCCATCGACGAACGTTTTTTCAATGGAGGTGCCACGACTGTGCGCAGCTTCGCCGAGCGCGACCTCGGCCCTCATGATAATCATGGCCATCCGGTCGGCGGCGAATTTTTCACCGTTTTCAACGTTGAATACACCTTCCCAATTTTCGGCGAACTGCAGGGCGCTGTATTTACTGATGCTGGCAATCTGTTGCCCAGTTCAGAGGACGTTGGGCTCAACGACATGCGTTACGCGATTGGTGCTGGTCTGCGTTACAAGCTGCCGGTCGGCCCGATTCGCCTCGACTATGGCGTGAATCCTGATCCGCGCGAATTCGAAGATTTCGGCGCGTTCCACTTCAGTTTCGGTTTTGCATTTTGAAGAGGGCGTTTTTTCCGGGAAGCGCACGCTGCCAGCGTGCGGCATTCGGTCGCTGGCCGAATGCATCGGCAACGCGAACATGCAAAGCGACGGAGCATGTTCGCGGCAAGCTGCCGCGAACTACAGGCTCCCGTTATTGCGGGATGTTTCCCCGGCAATGAAGCTTCGATGGAATCGGAGATTTCCCCAATGAGTTTACAGCCAGTCGGTGACACGCCGCCCGGGGAATTTCGCAAACAATTGCATGAACTAGCCGACTGGATTGCGGATTTTCGCGAACACATCGAACAACTGCGCGTTGCGCCTAACGACAAACCCGGCGCTATTCGCGAACAGCTCCCCAAACGGGCACCCGAAGAAGGCGAACCCTTTGAGAAAATTCTCACCGACGTCAGTAACATCATTGTCCCGGGCATGGTGCACTGGAGTCACCCAATGTTTCTCGGTTACTTCGGCTGGACCAGCACCGCGCCGGGAATTCTGGGCGAAATTCTTGCTGCACCTCTGAACGTCAACGCGATGACGTGGCGCACGTGCCCCGCCGCGACCGAACTGGAAACAGTTGTGATCCACTGGCTACGGCAATGGATTGGTTTATCCGACGAATTCGAGGGAGTCATTTACGACACGGCATCGGTTGGCATCATGCACGCGCTTGCGGTCGCACGCGAAGAGGCCGCGCCAGCGACGCGAAAACTTGGACTGACCGGTCGCGATCTGCCGCGGTTTCGCGTTTATACCTCCGATCAGGCCCATAGCTCGGCTGAGAAAGCGGCAATCGCACTCGGGTTGGGCGAAGAAAACGTGATCCGCATTCCAAGCGACGATCAATTCCGAATGAACTTCGACTCGTTAGGTCGACGTATCGCAGAAGATCGGCAGAAGGGTTTTCAGCCGATGGCGGTCATCGCTACAGTCGGGACGACGTCGACTGCCAGCATCGATCCCGTTCGCGACATCGGCAATCTTTGCCGCGAAGCAAAAATCTGGCTGCATATCGACGCCGCCTACGGAGGCGGGTTCGCGATGGTACCGAAATGCGAATGGATAAGCGAAGACTGGGAGCTGGCGGATTCGATTGTGATCAATCCGCACAAAACAGTGTTTGTGCCGCTCGATTTCAGTGTGCTTTATGTCCGCGACCTCGCCCGATTGCGGCGCGTGTTCAGCCTCGTACCCGAATACTTGCGTGGTGATACGGTCGACGCTGAGAAGAACTATATGGATTATGGCATCCAGCTCGGCCGAAGATTTCGCGCGCTAAAAGCATGGGTGATCTGGCGCTCGTTAGGCCGGGCCGGAGTGGTTGCCCGCCTGGCCGAACAAATTCGTCTGGCGAACGTGCTCGCAGATTGGATCAAAACGGACGGTCGGTTCGAGTTATCCGCGCAACCCAGCATGGGCGTGGTCTGTTTTCGGTTTGTAGCCGGCATCGGTGATGCCGGGCCCGGGTCACCGACCCCGGCTACAACAGATCAGCTCGACAGACTAAACAGCGACATTGTTGAGCGAATCAATGCTTCCGGTCGCGCCTATCTCACGCAGACAAAATTGCGTGGCCAAACGGTAATGAGAGTTGGCCTCGGAAATGTGCTCACCACAGAAGAGCATCTGCGCAAGGGTTGGGACATCATTCAGGAAACGGTAAGCCAGCTGTAGCGGCTTCGCTGTGCGAAGCGCGCGCATGTGTGCGCCTCCAAATGACGATGCCCACCGGGCGGCGGGCTACGGATTTGCAGCGGTGATTCGCAGCCGTTACTCTTGTCCCCTTATGATGAAGTTACTGCGCCGGCACCGGGACTGGCTCATGATTGTGATCGCGATCCTGGCGATTCCGTTCGTTTTCTATTTCGTGCAGCGCCCCGATTACGGTGCGATGCGCGGGGACCAATTTGCTCGCATCTATGATCGAAATGTTTCGATCCTGGAAGCGCAACAATTTGCAAGGCTCCTCAGTCTGGGGCACGCCCTTGGCATGTCTGATTTTGTGGGAACAATGACAGCAGGGGCTGGGTCAAACCAGAACCAGGCCACAGTCCAATTCATTGTTAACCTTCTCATTCTGCGGCACGAAGCTGAACGGCTCGGAGTGCGGCCGAGCTCTTCGGAAGTTGCCGATGTCGTGCGAAAGCTGCCGGCTTTCCAGGGCGAATCAGGATTCGACATCAACAAGTTTAATGACCTTGTGCAGAATGGACTCGCGCCGCTGGGTCTTACTGAAGACCATATAGAGCAACTCGTGCGCGATCAGATTTCGCTGAACGAAATTCAAAAACTTTTGGCAGCCGGCGTTTCGCTCCCCAAGAGCGAGTTGGATGAAAATTTCCAGCGCGGCTACGATAAAATGTACGTCAGCGTGATTCGGTTCCGGTCTGCCGATTTCGATAAGGACATCAAGATCGATGATGAAGTTGTGCAGAAATACTACGATGCGCACAAGGCGGAGCTGAAAACCGAGGAGAAACGCAAGGTCGATTTTGTCCAACTGACGCTGAATGAGCAGGAAAAAAAGTTGGAAGGCAAAGAACGGATCGAGGCGTTACAAAAGCTGGCCGATCGCGCCACCGAATTTACGCAGGCGGTACTGGACTCGGATTTCAAGCAGGCGGCAGCGAAATCCCAACTGCCAGTGCACGAGACAGGCGAATTCACTGCGGCCGAGCCTGATCCGCAGTTCAAAGGTAATCCGCAGATTGGGGCCGCAGCTTTCAAACTGTCAGCACAGCAGCCGAACAGCGATGCCATCCAGGTAGCGGACGGATTTTATGTTTTGTATTTGACTGGGAAGACCGAGGCGCGGCCGCTCGCGCTCGAAGAAGCCAAACCGAAAATCTTGGAAGCGCTAAAGAAGACGCGGTCGCGAGAGTTAATGGCGACCAAAGGCGCTGAGCTGGTACAGCAGCTCCGGGAAGCGAAAACATCTGGTCAGCCATTTGAGGCGGTCGTCGAAAAAGCTGGCGTAAAGCCTGAGAAGCTCCCGGCGTTTTCATTGATCGATGAGGAATCGGAGAAATCCGAAGGCGATCAGCAGAAAAAACAGTCGCCTGAACTTCTCACCATTAAAGAGGCCGTGGCGTTACTGAACCCCGGCGATGTTACTGATTTTATGCCGTCCGGCACGGATGGAGTTATTGCGATTTTGGAAAAGCGAGAGCCTCTCGGGGACGCAAGTGCTGGGGACAAAAAAGCAGCGTTCGAAAAGAGAATCCTTGAGAATAAGCAACGCATTGTTCTTATCGAATGGTTGCGCGACAGGCAGCAATCAGCGGGGTTAGAATTTAAGAAGAGTTAGGGCTCACACACAAAGTCCACAAGCGAACACGAATTGATCATGGGTTTGAAAATTCTCCTCGGCATTTCGCTGTGACCGTTGTGGTCGTCGTGTGAGGAAGATGAATGGCAACACCCGACGAGATTTTCGATGAGGCGAGCGGCGATGTCGCCGTCGGCGATTTGGAGAGCGCGGTCGTGAAGTACCAGCGCTGCATACGCCTGGACCCCAATTTTTTCGATGGCTGGCACGCGCTTGGGATGGCCCTGATGAAGCTCGGGCGATTCGAAGAAGCGATTGAAGCCGGGAAAAAAGCGGTAGAATTACAGCCTAACGATCAGATTGGTTGGACAAGTCTTTCGCTGTTTTACAATCGAGCCGGAAACATCAAGGAAGCCGAAGCCGCCGGCACGAAAGCGAAAATCTTGAGCTGGGGCGGCAAAGTGGCCAAGGAGTAGGCGAAGGGCTGTCTCTCGGGTGACGGTACGTGCTCGGACCGTTGGCCGGAGCCTGCTATTGGTAACACCGCCGGCTTTCACCATCAGGCGAGCGGCTCGACGTCTCGTCCAGAGTCCAGATCACAACTCCTTATTTGACACACTGTAGTTTCAGGATTTACTGAAAATACATGAACAACAAGAACGATGGCGGGGCCGCCCTAAGTGAAGCGAGGGACCAGTTTGTAAGTCAATGGGGCGTTATCGGCAGCGCCTGGGGTGTGAATCGCACCATGGCTCAGATCCACGCCCTGCTCATTACCGCGCCGGCAGCGCTTAGCACCGATGATATCATGCAGGAACTCAAGATCAGCCGTGGGAATGCTCACAGCAATCTACGCGATCTGGTCAGCTGGGGACTGGTTCGCACCGTCGTTCGCAAGGGCGAACGGAAGGAATTTTTCGAGGCGGAAAAGGATGTTTGGAAAATGTTCTGCATCATCCTTC
>DATARG010000057.1:0-13122 GCA_036264275.1 Candidatus Udaeobacter sp.
TATCACAAGGAACCAACGAATGAATCTCATTCCCCCGGATTCAAAATGGATGCCCTATTTTCAGCAAGACCAAACACCCTCGATAGGCATCTTGCCTGCAGAGCAATTTCTGACTAGACACTACAGTGCAGTTGAAAAAGTCGGATAAAATCTTCGTTGCCGGTCATCACGGAATGGTTGGCAGCGCGTTCACGCGCCGGCTTGAAGCCGAAGGGTTCACAAATCTACTGAAGCCCGATCGATCTCAACTTGATCTTATAAATGACGTTGCGGTTGCCAAGTTCTTTACGAAGCAAAAACCGGTCATCGTGATTCTTGCGGCGGCGAAGGTCGGCGGGATTAAAGCAAACATCGACTATCCGGTGGAATTTCTCCTCGATAATTTGCGCATTCAAAACAACGTCATTCGCTCGGCGCACCAGAGTGGCGTGCGCAAACTGCTCTTTCTCGGTAGTTCCTGTATTTATCCGAAGCTGGCGCCGCAACCGATTTCCGAAAGTGCGCTGCTTACCGGCCCGCTGGAGCCGACGAATGAAGCGTACGCGGTCGCGAAGATCGCCGGAATCAAACTTTGCCAGGCCTATGCGCGTGAGTACGGCGCGAATTTTATCTCGGTTATGCCGACAAATCTTTACGGCCCTAACGACAACTTTGATTTGGAGACATCACACGTGCTTGCGGCGCTCCTGCGCAAAGCACACGAAGCGAAAGCCCGAAATGCGAAAGAGCTGGTTGTGTGGGGAACCGGAAAACCGCGGCGCGAATTTTTGCACGTTGATGATCTCGCCGGCGCCTGCCTTTTGTTGCTCGAGAAACACGATTCGCCAGAAATCATCAACATCGGCTGCGGTGAAGATATCACCATTCGCGAGCTGGCCGAGTTAATCTGCGATGTGGTCGGCTTCGATGGCGAGCTCGTTTGGGACAAAACACAGCCGGACGGGACGCCGCGAAAGCTATTAGATGCGACCAAAATTCGCGCGCTTGGCTGGCAGCCAACGGTCCCGTTGCGGCAAGGCATCGCCAAAACTTACGAGTGGTTTCTCGCTAACTGGCCACAGCAGTAAGTTGTTTCTCACAGCTTTCGACCGTTGACCCGCGAAAGCTTTCGGGGTTGACTGCCGTAGGGACCGATGAAAAAGCTGCGCGTTGGCGTTGTTGGCGTTGGGCATATCGGAAGTAATCATGCACGGCTCTACGCGGAAATTCCGTCCGCTGAGTTCACTGCTGTGTACGACGTCGAACCGGTCAGGAGCCACACCATTGCGAGCAAATTCGGGGCGGCACCGACCAAATCGCTGGATGATTTCAGCGCGATGGTTGACGCCGCTTCCGTGGCAACGCCTACCAACACTCATTATGAGGTTGCACATACCCTTTTGGATCGCGGCAAACACGTGCTGATCGAGAAACCGATCACCGACAACACGGCGCATGCTACCGATCTCGCGGAACTGGCGGCGCGCAGCGGCCTCATTCTCCAGGTAGGCCACGTCGAACGCTTCAATCCGGTGTTGGGTGCGCTCGAAAAATATTTGACGCACCCGCGGTTTATCGAAGCGCATCGCCTTGCTCCGTACACCGAGCGGAGCGCGGATATCGGCGTTGTGCTTGATTTAATGATTCACGATCTCGAAGTCATTTTGCATTTCGTCCGCTCGCCTCTTTGGAGTATCGACGCGGTCGGCGTGCCCGTGCTCAGCGAGAGCGAAGACATTGCAAACGCGAGACTCCACTTTGAAGATGGTTGCGTCGCAAATGTGACAGCCAGCCGCATCAGCCCCGAGCGGATGCGTAAGATTCGAATCTTTCAGGAAGACGCCTATCTATCGCTCGATTATCAAAATCAAACGGGCGAGATCTATCGCCGTGTCGGCAAACAGATTTGGCGTGACAGAGCCGAGATTGAACACGGCGAACCACTCAAGCTTCAGCTCGCGTCGTTTATTGAATGCGCAAGCACGGGCCGCCAGCCGCGCGTTTCCGGGTCTCAAGCGACCGCGGCTCTGGAGCTAGCTGTTAAGATCACCAAGCAGATCGCGTCGAGTGGATAAGACCGCGCGGTCATTGATTGCCGTAGCCACCGCCCTATAGGCGGTCTTTTGTGAGCATCAATGGTGGACGGGCCACAGGCCCGTGGCTACAAGGAATGCGAGAAGAATGACCATCTATATTGTGGCCGGTGAAGTGAGCGCCGATAATCATGGCGCAGCGTTGATGCGCTCGCTGCGTGCGTTGGATCCTGACCTCAAATTCATCGGGCGCGGCGGCCCGCAAATGCAGCAGGCCACGGGAGTGCAATTTAGGAATTGGATTGGTGACGCAGCCGTCCTCGGCTTATGGGAAGTCTTGAGGAAGTACGGTTACTTTCGCGAGCAGTTCCGTCAGACGCTAGACGAAATCCATGAAAGCAAACCCGACGCCGTCGTTTTGATCGATTATCCGGGTTTCAATTTGCGATTGGCGCGCGCTCTGCGACGACAATCGCAACGCCATAAAATAATTTATTACATAAGCCCGCAAGTTTGGGCGTGGAACCGTGGACGCATCAAAAAAATGGCGTGTTTCATCGATCTTGTGCTCTGCATTTTTCCCTTTGAGAGCGATCTTTACGCCACATCAGGGCTCCGCGCAGTATTTGTCGGTCATCCGATGATTGAAAGACTTCAGAAACAGAAGATCGACATTCAACGTGACGTGAATCTGATCGGACTTTTTCCGGGTAGTCGTTCGCGTGAAGTCCGAAAAATATTTCCGGTGATGATGGAAGCCGCGCACCGGCTGTTGCAACTCAACCCGACCTTGCGCTTCGAAGTCGCAGCTGCATCCGAAGAACTTGCACGCGAAATGAATGAGCAATTATCGGATCGGCACTCGATCGCAATCATCGTCGGTGAAACTGCAGCTATCATGCAGCGCGCGTTCGTCGGGATCGTCGCCTCTGGAAGTGCCACTCTGGAGGCTGCCTATTTCAAAATGCCGTTCGTGCTGATTTACAAGGTTTCCTGGCCGACCTACGTGGCAGCGCGTCTCGTCGTGAATGTAAACTTTCTTGGTATGCCTAATTTGCTTGCAAGCAAAGAAGTCGTTCCGGAGTTTATCCAGCACGAAGCAAAACCGGACGCGATTGTGAGAGCTGTTCGACTGCTAATAGAAGACTTACCGGCACGTGATCGAATGATTTCGGATTTTGATATGATCACCGCCAAACTCGGCGGCCCCGGTGCCAGCGAAAGAGCCGCACAAGCGATCCTTGAGGAACTGCACACAGGCGCTACCTCGAGAACACGATGAAGATCTGGGACATTTCACGAACGTTATCCAATGATTTCGCCGAGTGGCCTGGTGACGAACCATTTCGTTATCGCGTTACAAACGAGATTGCAAAAGGCGCCAGCATAAATCTCGGCGCGATCGGGATGAGCGTGCATAACGGCACGCATGCTGATGCGCGATTTCATTTCGAGGTGAATGGAGCGCCGATCGAGAAAGCGTCGCTTGAGAACTATCTGGGCCGCGCAACGGTAGTCGATCTCTCGGAAAAATTTTCTCAGTCGACCGAGAAACACCTGATTACTCGCGAGGATCTCCGTCCTCACGCCGAAGAAATCGCTGCGACCTCACGCCTTTTGGTAAAGACCGGACGGTGGAACGACTCGACCGTGTTTCCAAACCGAATTCCCGTGATTGCTGCCGATGTTCCGGGGTGGTTGCAAAAGAACGGAGTGAAACTACTGGGCGTTGATCTTCCTTCGATGGACGAGCTTGATTCAAAATCGTTGCAGAACCACCACGCGCTTGCCCGCGCCGGAATCGCAATCATTGAATCACTTGATCTTAGCGCCGTCGCTCCTGGCATTTACGGTTTTGCTGCGCTTCCTCTAAAAATCGCGGGTGCCGATGGCGCACCTGTACGCGCCGTACTTTGGCGTGATTGAATCTGCGGCAGATATGTCCTGTAGAGTCCGCTGCCCTCGGCGGAGGTTAGTTTGCGCCTCCAAATCCAAATGCGCTGTGGACAGCGCACAATACAGCTCGACATGATGTTACTCGAAGATCGTCGGACCTTGTGGATTGTCGCGGCGTTGATCGTGGTACTGTTCGCGGTCGCCAATTTGCCTTGGCAACTCGACGACTACGATCAGGCGAAGCAGGCATTCACTTCATTTGAGATGGTGAAAGAAGGCCATTGGGTCTACCAGCACACGCCACACGAGAGAATCGCGACAAAACCGCCGTTAGTTGGCTGGATCTCAGCTGCGCTTTTTGCGGTGACGCGATCATGGGAAATCGCGTGGCGTTTACCGTCGCTTATCGCTGCGCTGGCGCTTGCAGTCGTGTTATACAGCGCTGCTAAAGAAGCTTATGGAAGAATCGCCGCGGTAATTGCAGTCGGAGCATTTGGACTGAATCTGCTCAGCCCTCGACTGGCTACGCTCGTGCGCACCGATATGCCGTTGGCACTCCTGATTTTTCTGATCGGCCTGCTGATCTGGCAAAAAATCCGAGAGGGAAACGAATGGAAACGCCGCGATCGACTTTACGTCTTTTTTTTGCTCACTGCGGCGATGTTGATCAAAGGTCCGATCGTTTACGCTTTTCTGCTGCCGGGCATTGCATTGTTCCAAGTTCGCCGTGGTAGGGTGCGATCTAAGCTTGTCCCGAGCGAAGGCGAAGGAGGCGCACCGAAAGCGACTTTTGGCAGCGCTTGGCCTGGTTACTGGCCGTGGATTGCCTCACTCGCAATTTTTCTTGTCTGGGTAGCCAGCGGTATCCGGTTTCAGCCAGGATTTTACGAGGAAGTCGTAATGCGCGAATTCGTCGGCCGTTTTGGTGAGACAATTCATCGGCCGCAGCCGTTCCTTTTTTATTTGCCGCATCTATTACACAAATTTGCGCCTTGGAGTGTGCTGATCATCGTGATCGCGATCTTTGATCTCCGATTGCGAAACTGGCGTTTACGCTCTGTGTTCCACGAGATGTCGCCGGAAATTTTCTGGCTACTTTGCTGGAGCATTGGTGGGCTGATAATGATGTCGCTGATCCCGTCAAAGCGCGTCGATAGAATTTTTCCTGTAATTCCGCCGCTCTGTTTGTTGCTCGCCGCGCAAATCGCACCACGCAATTTCGGTAGCCACGGCCCTGCGGGCCGTTCTTCGACAACGGTTGAATCAGAAGAGACCCCCCATAGGGAGGTGGCTACAACAACGGCTCTGGCGCGTTTCTATCAATGGAGCGCTGTCGCTCTGGTCTTTGCGATCTTCTTCACCGGCGCGTACACAGGTTGGAAAGTGATCACCGGCTATCGCAATCATCGCGACGCGCTTGCCGTTTTCGGAAGAGATATTCGGCACCAAGCTGAAGCGCGTCACTGGCGTTACGAGGTCGTGTCTGCCAAAGATGAAGGGCTGCTTCTCTATCTCCATAAGACGAATTTCATTGAGCCCGCTGATGCCGTTACAGAATGGAATAATGAAAGTCTCGATGCGCTCGTTGTTTCAAAAGAAAAAGTGGCGGTTCTAATGCGCGACCTTAAAAATACTGCTCTTTCTCAGTTGCAATCAAATGAGCGAGAACAAGATCATCAGGGCAGGGGATACGTTTTAATTGCCCGTTAACGTCCTGCGGATTTGCGGGGCCGACTCAATTGCTCTTGCCACTTGTTAGGCGGCCTACATAAGCGGCCTGAAGCCTTGCACAACGATGAGCGTGCCTCGTACGGACTTCAGTCGCAGAGGCAGAATTTCCTGATATTCCGGCGAGTCATACCACACGTGGAACGCGGTCATTGATGGAAACTCGAGAATGACGGTGCGCGGGTATTCAATCGACCCCTCTACCACTTCCGGCTGTTCATCGAAGGCGACGACTCGCCCCTGATGTGATTGAATGGTGGGAATCACCTTTGCCACATATTGATCGAGCAATCCGCGATTTTCGATTTTTCCTTGTGCGATTACATAAACGGACATTCGATAATCCTCTGTGTGTGTTGCGTTATATCTCGCCGCCTAACGGGAGCAAGCAAGATAACGCTTAGCGAACCGACGTTTGGTCAGGCGCCGGCACGTTGCGATCTGCTGGTTCGGCCAATCTTTTTCGGGGAAACCCGATCTTGCGTTTAATCGAGCGCAAGATTTTTCGCGCAAAATAGTAGAAGGCGCCCATCGCGATCAGAAAGATGATCAAGGCAAGCAGGGGATTGAACTGCATGAGAGTCAACCCGCCGAGGACCGCAGCGTCTTCGCCAAGACTGAGGCCGATGTTTGTAACGGGTTCCGGCGAAGTATTGCTGGCAAGCCGCGTCGCTGCTTTCGCCGTGTGCGCAATGAGGCTTGTGCCTCCGGCCAACAACGCCACGACAACCGTAAACGCGGGACTGGTATGACCGAGCACCTGGATCGCAAGCAGAGCGCCGCCGATCGGACGAATTACGGTGTGAACGGCGTCCCAGATTGAATCTACCCACGGAATTTTGTCGGCGAAAAATTCGAGCAAATAGAGAATACCGGCGATGCTCAAAATCCACGGGTTGCCCAGGACTTCGAGCGACTGATACGGCGACGCGAGAGTGATCCAGTGAAAATGGATGGCAAGCCCAGTCGCAAAAACGGTCAGGTAAAGATTAACACCGGCGAGCGTGGCGAGACCGAGCGCGACGGCGAGGAGGTTCAATCTTTCCACACGACAAATATCGGCTCAAACGAATCGATGTCACATCTGCGGTTGACCAGGGATCAAATGACGAAGGAACGCATCGTGGACGAAGCGTCGTGGCCAACGTCTACGGCCCATTCTCCGCTCGCCACAGCGGACGCTACAGCAATTGCCGCTCATTAGACATTCGGCGTTCGTCATTCATACTGGCGCCATGCTCGACATCCGTTTGATTCGTGAGAAACCGGATTTTGTTCGCGAGCGCCTGGCGACGCGTGGCGGCGGAGACGAGACCAAGATCGACCAGGTATTGCGAATCGACGCCGATCGGCGCAAGAGCGAGACGGAACTGCAACGACTGCAATCCGAGCGAAACCGTCTGAGCAAGGAGATCGGCGGCCGACGTTCGCGCAAGGAACCAAGTGAAGAACTCGAAACCGAAGTGCGCAAAATCGGGGAGCAAATTGCCGGTTCAACGGAGCGCGCCAAAGCGTTCGACGAAGAGCAACGCAACTTGCTCCTGGATATTCCAAACCTGCCGCACGAGAGCGTTCCAATTGGCAAGGATGCCAGCGCAAATCGGGTCGTCCGCGATTGGGGTGAGAAGCCGCAGATAAGTAACGCCGCCGATCACGTCGCGCTCGGAACGAAACTGAACCTTTTCAATCTGGACTGGGCGGCGAAACTGAGCGGCAGCGGTTTCATTTGCTTTACCGGCGCAGGCGCGAAGCTCGAACGCGGGTTGATCAATTTCATGATCGACCTGCACACGAGCGAGCATGGGTATTTTCAAGTTAGTCCGCCATTTGTAGTTCGGCGCGACTGTATGATCGGCACGACGCAGCTTCCGAAGTTTGAGGCTGACATGTACGGCTTGGAGGAGAATCAGCTTTTTCTCGCGCCAACAGCAGAAGTGCAATTAACAAATCTTCATCGCGAGGAAATCCTGAACGTTGGGGATCTCCCGAAAAAATTCACTGCCTACACGCCTTGTTTCCGACGTGAAGCAGGAGCTGCCGGGCGGGATACACGCGGCATTCTTCGCGTGCATCAATTCGACAAGGTCGAATTGGTAAAAGTCGTCGCGCCGGAAAAATCATACGAAGAACTTGAATCGCTCACTGCGGATGCAGAACGGGTGTTGCAATTGCTCGGGTTGCACTATCGCGTAACGGAACTGTGCACAGGCGATTTGGGTTTCGGCTCAGCCAAAACGTACGACATCGAAGTCTGGTCGCCAGGGCAGAAGGCGTTTCTTGAGGTGTCGAGCTGCTCGAACTTTGAAGATTTCCAAGCGCGCCGCATGCAGCTGCGATTCAAGGATCGCGATGGCAAAAACCATCTCTGCCACACGTTGAATGGCTCGGGTTTGGCATTGCCGAGATTGTTTGCAGCGTTAATCGAGAGTTATCAGCAGCCGGATGGCTCGGTGCGCATTCCGGAGAAGTTACACCCTTACTTTTGCGCAAGTGAAATTAGAAAGTTGTAGCGTCCGTTGTCTTCAGCGGAACACGGCGGCTGCGTAGCTACTTCACGAATGAGGCGCTGAGGACAGCGCACGCTACAGCATTCCGATTTCGCTATTTACTGCAGCCCCGGTATCCCCAAGCCGCCGAGACCACCGGTGATTTTTGTCATCTCGGATTGTGCAAGGGCCTTGCCCTGCTCGATCGCTTGCTTCACTGCACTTAAAACCATTTCCTCGAGAAATTCGATGTCGTTCGGATCGACGACTTCCTTGTCGATCTTGATTGCAATGATGTCGCCTGCGCCGTTTGCTGTTACTTTCACTTTTCCGCCGCCCGCGCTCACTTCGACAGTTTTCTGTTCGAGCTCGGCCTGAGTCCTGGCCATTTGCTCCTGCATCTTCTGCGCCTGCTTCATCAATTTGTTTAGATTCATCGAGCCACGTCGGAGTGATTGTTGAAAGAGTTAGAAAGTTACAAGAACGGTTTTAGTCACGATCCTACCCGCGCATTGAACAGTTCGATAGCTTCCTGGATTAAAGGTTCATCTTTGAAATCGTTAGGCGGATCCTGTGGGGCTACTGCGTTCTTGGAAACGAGTTCTTCGTTCGCGGTCAACTTCAGAGTCCAATCGTTTCCGGTGATTTCATGCAGCAGTGTCTCAATGAGCTTGCGATTTGCGGGTGTTCCCAAGATGTCCATCATGGCCTTGTCGCCAACCGGGAAGCCGAGTTTAAAATTGCGGCCTTCGACTCCAAGAAAGTGGGCCGCTGAAACGGAGTTTCGCACGAACGCCTTCTGTGCTGGAATCTTCGCAACAAGTGCTTGCCAAATCTTTTCGGGATCGACGGTTGTGGCTTTTTCTTCCACGCGCGCCTCTGTCTCTGTAATGGCAGCCGTGCCGGCTGCACGGATCTGAGGAGCAGACGAAACGCCCGCGCGTGTACGGGCAGGTTTCGTTGGCGGCGCGACGGACGATTCCGCCCCGCCACCGTCTCGAAGTTCACCTAATTTCTCGATCACCTCATCGAGCGTCGCTTGTCCGAGAGTTTGGATCGCCTTGATGATCGCAACTTCGAAATGGAGCTTCTTGTTAGGCGCCCATTTCATTCTGCCTTCAGCTGCCGCGAACTGATCGATTAAGTCGAGCAAGCGATCGGTTGAAATGAGTTCCGCGTGTGCGGTCAACGATTTTTGGACGTCAGGATCAACGTCTTCGTTCAACGCATCGGGTTTGGCTTTGAACACGAGGAGATCGCGCACATAAGCGATCAGGTCCGCCATGAGCCGCGTCATATCTTTGCCCGCTTCGCATTGCCCATGCAGCAGATCGATGGCTTCCGCTGTTTCGCCGCGCAAAATCCGCCCTGTCAGATCGCTTACTGTTTGTTCGCTGGTGAATCCGAAAACATTGAGCACATCGCTCTCGGCAATTTTTTCTCCGCAAAAAGCAACGAGCTGATCAAGCATCGATTCTGCATCGCGCAGGCCGCCCTCTGCGCCGCGTGCGATCGCGTTAGCGGCTGCAGGTTGCAGTTCAATCTTCTCCTTCTTCGCGATCAATTGCAGATGTTGCGCGATCAGATTTGCTGGGATTCGATGGAGATCGAATCGCTGGCAACGGCTGAGGATCGTTGGCAGAACTTTCTGCGGCTCAGTCGTAGCGAAGATAAATTTTACGTGGTCCGGCGGCTCTTCCAACGTCTTCAAGAGTGCGTTGAACGCTGCGGACGAAAGCATGTGTACCTCGTCGATGAGATAAATCTTGTAACGGCCCTTGGCTGGCGCGTACCGGACGTTCTCGCGCAACTGACGCACGTCCTCGACGCTGTTGTTGCTGGCCCCGTCAATTTCAATTACATCGAGACTGTTGCCGCCTGCGATCTCGCGACAGTTATCGCACACACCGCATGGCATAACCGTCGGACCGTTGATGCAGTTGAGCGACTTGGCCAAAATTCGTGCCGTCGAGGTCTTGCCAACACCGCGTGGACCAACAAAGAGATACGCGTGCGCGAGCCGGTTCTGCGCCACCGCGTTTTTCAACGTCCGAGAGACATGGGTCTGGCCGACTAAATCGTCAAACGTTTGTGGCCGGTACTTTCTGGCAAACACCTCGTAATTCACGCGTTCAATCTAGACGGGAAGGCGGACAGGCGAAAGCTTTTGGCGAAGCAAACTGAATGTTTTCGAATCGGGTTGCGTCCCGTAACTGCTGTTACCACAAACAACGAGGCCCCGCCAGTTTCCCGGCGGGGCCTCTATCGAAGTGACCGAATTATCGGGTCATTGTCATGCAGCAAGCGCCGGGGCAGCAGGCGCCGCCACCGCAGCAGCCTGCGTCACCGGACGAGATCGTCGTTGCGGCCGTAAGCGTCATAATTGCTGCAATCAAAAGCAGATATTTCATGATTTTCTCCTGTTGAGATTTCGTGATTCCTCGGCTGCGGGAACACGCACGCAGTGCGCGCTAGTCCTGCGCCGAGCCGAACGCGGCGGAGAGAATCAAGCCCGCGGCGGCGGAGTCGGCGGCCTCTCGATTCGTGCAGACGCCGTTGCGTCGTCGATCGCAAATTGGCGGCCGTCAAAGCGCGGAGTGGGGAACCGTTCTGGCATCGGGCAGAAAAGGATCAGCGTCGAGCAGGAAACCGTGCAACAACTTCTGGGCTGCGATTCGCTTTTACACGGCTGATGATCAGCCGTTTGTTCATCCATCATTTTGCAGTTGGGCATCTTGGAGCAGCAATCAGGCGCTTTTGCTCCTGTCACCGTGACCATGCTCGGTTTCGCTACTTCAGGGCAGAGAAAAGTAACCAGACAGACAATCAACAAAGCGCTCATGCCGGCTCTGCGCATAACGCCCCACTTTAACTCTGCTCTGACTCAAATCCAGGAATAGCTTTCGCCTTCTAAATGCGTTGATTGCTGCTCGAAAATAGAAAACCATCAGCGAATCCAATTTCCATGTTTAGTACATCGAGGTCGACAATCGTCCTGCTTTTGTTCGGCGCTGCCGTTCTGCCAGCCGCCGGGCCTCCGCCGGAGCTTAAGGATCCATTTCTCGATAATTTCGTTGGCGATTGGAGTGTTGCCCGCACGATGAGCAACGGCCGCAATGTTGAAACCACTGTGCACGGCAAGTGGGTGTTGAAGCACCAATTCATTCAACTTCATTATGGCTGGGTAGGACCAGAACCGAAATACGAGGCACTCGTGTTCATCGGATTTGATGAGGAGGGGAAAAGCTACGTATGCCATTGGCTGGATATCTTTGGCGGCCATTTTTCTGGGGTCGGTCGTGGCAAGCTTGATCCGAACCTGCTCGGCATCGAATTTCGCTTCGCTTCCAAGGACGGCTCGCTCACGAATACGTTCGGGTTCGATCCAGGGGCGAAAAGCTGGACGTCGCGGATTCGTCAGGAAGAAAACGGCGACTGGAAGACGTTTGCCGAGGAAAAATGGACAAAGAAATAAGACCGATCGCGGTTCTACTGGTGTCGCTTGCATTCGTGGCGCATGTTTCCGCGCGTGAGCCGATTAAATCGCTGCCGTCGGTCAAGCAGCCCGGCGAAGTCAAAATCGTTCGCGCGCGCGACCTCGGTGTGCCATTCGATGGCACGCCGGGGAAATTGAACTCAATCACCGATGTCCCCGGTGTGGAAGTCGGCTACACGACCCTGATCAGTGGCGACGGAAAACTTGAAGTTGGCAAAGGCCCAATTCGCACTGGCGTCACCGCAATCATTCCGCGTGGACACGATTCTCTCAACGACCCAGTTTACGCCGGTTATTTCAACTTGAATGGAAACGGCGAGATGACCGGCACAGCGTGGTTAGATGAAAGCGGGTTTTTGGAAGGACCAATTGTAATCACGAATACGCATAGCGTCGGCGTCGCGCGTGATGCAGTCATTGCGTGGCGAATTAAACACGGCGCGCCGGACACCACCGGATACTGGTGGAGTTTACCTGTCGTTGCCGAAACCTGGGATGGCTGGCTCAATGACATCAACGGGTTTCACGTGAAACCGGATGATGTGTTTCGTGCGCTCGACACTGCGCGGACTGGCGTGATTGAGGAGGGGAGCGTCGGTGGTGGAACCGGAATGATCTGCTACGAGTTCAAAGGCGGAAACGGGACGGCCTCGCGCCAGATCAGTATTCGCACTTCCAAAGACGCTCCACCGCGAAGTTTTGGAGTGGGCGTGTTTCTACAGGCGAACTTCGGTCGGCGTTCGCAGCTCGTGATTGCCGGCGTTCCGGTGGGAAAAGAAATTCCGGGTGAAGTCTACAAAGAGGAGAGCGGCTCGTGCATCGCTGTCGTTGCGACTGATGCACCGTTGTTGCCTAACCAATTGAAACGGCTAGCGCGGCGTGTGTCGCTAGGGCTTGCGCGAACGGGAACAGTTTCAGGCAACGGCTCTGGAGATTTGTTCATCGCGTTTTCAACCGCGAATCCAAACTCCGCGAATCCGGATCAAGTGACGCACAACGTGCAAACAATTCCAAATGATTTGATGGATCCGCTTTTTACAGGCGTGGTGCAGGCCACCGAGGAAGCAGTCGTCAATGCACTAGTAGACAATCATTCAATGACCGGCCGCGATAATCACCATGTGGAAGCGCTTCCGCACGATCGCTTGCACGAGCTTTTGAAGCACTTCCGCTGAGAGTATCATTCTGTTCGCGAGCTTTTGGAGTGCCTGCGCGTGCTCGCGCCGCTTTTCGGGAAACCGCCGATCAATTTTAAAAGCGATGCGACTAAGCCTCGCAATCCAAAGCACTTCGTGCGAAGTCCGCCTAAATCATCGCGATCAAGATCGGCACCACTTTCGTCGCAGCTATTTCTAAAACCTGCAACGTCAGTTTTTCGGCGCGTTCCTGATCTTGCGCGGGCTGACTATCGACGTACACCCGCAAATCGCGTTTTTGATTTTCGACGAAATAATCGAAGTCCGCTTTGTCGATTTTTCGCTCTTTTAGAAGGACAAGACGCCGT
>DATARG010000114.1:0-2509 GCA_036264275.1 Candidatus Udaeobacter sp.
TCTTGTCTTGTGCCTCCTGGTGCAAGAGAGGATCGCGGACAATTCCGCCTTTTCCTACTTCCGACCTTTGCAGCTCGAATTGCGGTTTGATGAGCACCAGAATAACCCCATCTGGCTTTAGTAAGGCGAGCGCGTTCGGCAGGATCAGAGTCAGTGAAATAAAAGATACGTCGACCACACAAATGTCGACAAGCTCCTGAACTTGATCGCGTGTGAGAAACCGCGCATTGATTTTTTCTAGAACGATCACTCGTGGATCGTTGCGAAGTTTCCAGTCCAGTTGACCATAACCGACATCGATCGCGTAAATTTTTTCTGCATCACGTTGCAACATGCAATCGGTGAACCCACCGGTTGAGGCACCGATATCCAAGGCGGTTTTTCCACGAAGATCGATATGGAAATAATCGAGGGCGGATTCCAACTTCAACGCGCCGCGGCCGACGTACTTTCGTGTCGGCTTTATCGAGATTGCTGTTTGGTCATCGAGCAGCTCCGATGGCTTGTCGATGACCCTGGTCGCGACGCTCACCTCGCCGGCCAATATGGCGCGACGCGCTTGTTCACGGCTCGGGAACAATCCTCGTCCAACGAGTAACTGATCAAGCCGTAACTTTTTCGACATGTTTGCTCGTCGGGAAGGTCATTTTTCGGGCAAAAAGTCTTTTCGCAAACAAAAGTAATAAGTATACGAAGATCTCGATAATAAGGGATTTATGAAATGAACATTCCCGACAAATCAACATCAATAACTCTCTGCCTCTCTTTGGTCAGCGATCAGCTTTTCCACAGATGCCACATCATCAATCGAGGCCCGCCGCCGCTGATATTTTCGCGCCAAGATCTCCTTTAAAGCCAATAAATCCTCCAGCAACGGGCGCTCGTAATAGGTCCAGTCGAGGTCACCTGCCATTTTGGCTTGAAGTCGCCACCTGCCGCCGAACCGCGTCGCACGCACTTCGCGCTTGCTGCCCTGCTCATTCCTCTCGGTCCATATGTGTTGACTCCGCATCGCGCTAACACCTTACATTAGCAGGCTTGAAAGACGCGGCCAGATTAGCAGCCTATTTTATCGGTATTGTTGTCATCGGAGCGTTGATTGCTCCGATGCTTTTCTGGTCGGCTCAGGCACTTGCAGCCCACGGCGTGTTCCCGTTTCTGACAAAATACGATTTCGACACGTTTTTCCATCGCGCCATCCTGGTCGCTGCCGTGCTCTTGCTCTGGCCGCTTCTGCGCGTCAGCAACGTGCGAAGCGTGGCCGATCTGGGCCTCGCGCCCAATCCGCAGTGGGGACGCGATGCTGGCTTCGGAGTTCTGTTTTCAGTCATTCCCCTGCTCTTCTGCGGTGCGTTATTGATCGCATTGCATGTTTACTCATTTCGGCACGTTTTGGTATGGCCACGCCTTGGCAAGGTCATTCTCGCTGCCGTCAGCGTTCCGTTTATCGAAGAGGCGTTCTTCCGCGGAATTGTTCTGGGTCTCTTACTCCGGACCGGGCGCAAGCTAACGTCAGTTATATTCGTGTCCGCACTTTTTGCAGCAGTCCATTTCTTAAAAGGATCGGCATGGGAATCACCAACCGTAACATGGACCTCGGGTTTCCAAGCCATTGGCGACGCCTTCGCCGGATTCGGTGATCCGATGATGGTTCTGGCGTCGTTTGCTACGTTATTTCTGATCGGATGTATTCTTGCCGATGGGCGGGTGCTTACTTGTTCATTGTGGCTGCCGATCGGTCTCCATGCCGGGTGGATTTTCGCCAGCGGCACATTCGAGTGGCTTGCGCGCCGCCAAATGCCTGCGTTGCCGTGGCTCGGCAGAAACCTGCTCGTTGGAATCATACCTTTGGGTCTTGCGGCAATAACGTGGATAATCATGCGGCTCTGGTTTAAAAATGATCGCGCTCCACAAATCTGAGTTGTTCCAGGCAACTGTCTCGCTGCTCTATCCGGCAACGTGCACCATTTGCAACAAACACGTCCGGGCCGGCCAGTATCTGTGTGACGCTTGTGAAGCAAAGATCGTCCGCATCGTGCCGCCATTTTGTCACACATGTTCAGAGCCCTTCGGAGGTTCCATCAACGCTGCATTTACGTGCGCGAACTGCGCGCATCGCACGATCTACTTTGACGCAGCGGTGGCCGCCTATCGTGGCCGCGGCATCGTTCGCGACGTCATTCACGAATTTAAATACAACCGCCACATCCACCTTCGCCATCTTGTAGCGCGCTGGCTTTGTGCTGGTCTGGATGATGAACGGTTGCGCGATCAGCAGTTCGATATCCTTGTACCGGTGCCGTTACATCCGGCGGGACAACGGGAGCGCGGCTTCAATCAAGCCAACCTGCTCGCGGAATTACTCAGTGCGCAGACTTCAATTCCTTGCAGACCCCTGCTCAAACGGATTCGCTACACGACCACTCAAACCGCGCTCGATCGTTCCGAGCGCATGGAAAATTTGCACAACGCATTTCGTTTACGAAAAAACGCGGACGTGCGAGGCTTG
>DATARG010000122.1:0-23432 GCA_036264275.1 Candidatus Udaeobacter sp.
CTTCATTCGAATACTTCCATCCAGCAGCGAATATTCAGTGTGCAGATGAAGGTGAACGAAGGAGTCGCGAGACATCAGGTTTGAGTATTAAGCGCCAGAAAAAATTGGCAAATTCGCCACGCATTCGACCTAGTCATCCTGAGCAAGATCGACAAATTCCGTCGCAAAACGAACGTGGCAATTCGGGGATTTTTTGGGTGGATGGGACTCCGCTTCAGCCGACAATGCGATTTCAAAAATTCGTGATTGCATTCGAGTCAGGCAATTGCTATGAGAGCGCGTGCTGCGATTGGCTTTCGATTGCAAAGCGCCGCGCGATGCCAGGGTTACTGCGACATGAAAAAATTAGAGGCCATCATAAAACCGTTCAAGCTCGAAGAGGTTAAAGAAGCGCTCGCAGAGCTTGGCATCGAAGGAATGACCGTCACCGAGGTCAAAGGTTTTGGGCGGCAAAAAGGGCACACTGAAATTTACCGGGGAAGCGAATACACAGTGGATTTTCTGCCGAAAGTGAAAGTGGAAGTCGTGATGGCGGACGACTTGATTGAAAAGGCGGTCAACGTGGTCGTAGCCGCGGCGAAGACTGGAAAAATCGGAGACGGGAAGGTGTTCGTGCTTCCGGTGGAACACGCAGTGCGCATCCGCACAGAAGAGATCGGCGAAAAAGCGGTGTGATTTGAATGACGAAGCTCGGATGTCGAATTACGAAACAATGACAAAACTCGAATGACGAATTGAGGTCGCGCCCTCTTCGTCATTTGGTCATTCCTTCGGCATTCGTCATTCGGAATTCGTCATTTTGCTTTTCAATCAACTCTCAACTATGAACTAAAAACTCCTCAACATGGCCAAAGACAAAACTCCTTCCGACGTCAGCAAAATGATCAAAGACAGCAACGTGAAATTGATCGACTTCAAATTCACGGATTTGCTTGGCACCTGGCAACATTTCACAACCACGCTCACCGAATACAATGAGGAAATCTTCACCGATGGCCTTGGCTTTGATGGATCGAGCATCCGCGGTTGGCGTGTGATTAATGCCTCCGACATGCTCGTCATTCCAGACGCGACGACGGCGTGGATCGATATCTTCAATGCCGAACCAACGCTGAGCTTAATCTGCACGATTGTCGACCCAATCACCCGCGAGCCATACGATCGTGACCCGCGTGGCGTGGCCGAAAAGGCGGAAGCATATTTGCAGTCAACCGGCATCGCGGACACGGCGTTCATTGGGCCGGAAGCGGAATTTTTTATCTTCGACGATGTGCGATTTGCCAATAGCGGCAACGCAGCATCATACATCGTCGATAGCTCCGAGGGACATTGGAACAGTGCGCGCGAAGAATTTCCAAACCTCGGTTACAAGATTCGGCCAAAGGAAGGTTACTTCCCAGTCTCGCCGATGGACACGTTGCAGGACATTCGAAATGAAATGTGCTTAGAGCTCGAGAAAGCGGGCGTGCCGATCGAGCGCCAACATCACGAAGTCGCAACTGCCGGTCAGGCAGAGATAGACATTCGTTACGCGCCGCTCAAGCGCATGGGCGACAACATGCAGTACTACAAATACATCCTGAGAAATGTCGCCAAGCGGCACAACAGAACGGTGACCTTCATGCCGAAACCAATCTTTGGTGACAATGGCAGCGGCATGCATACCCACATCTCGCTTTGGAAAGACGACAAACCGCTTTTCGCCGGGAATGGTTACGCCGGCCTCAGCGATCTCGCCCTGTTTTTCATTGGCGGAATCCTAAAACACGCGCCGGCGCTCACGTGCCTGACGAATCCCACCACCAACAGTTACAAACGACTGGTCCCTGGATTCGAAGCGCCGGTCAATCTCGCTTACTCCGCCCGCAATCGCTCCGCCGCAATTCGTATTCCGACCTACTCACCGAGTCCAAAAGCAAAGCGCATCGAGTTCCGTACGCCCGACGCCGCTGCCAATCCATATCTCGCTTTCTCGGCAATGCTTCTTGCGGGGCTCGACGGAATTCAAAACCGCATGGACCCCGGCGACCCGCTCGACAAAAATCTTTATGAACTCCCGCCGGAAGAACTCGCGCAGGTCGCCAGCGTCCCCGATTCACTGCGCGGCGCAATCGAAGCTCTCCAAGCCGATCACTCCTTCCTGCTGCGCGGCGATGTCTTCAACGAAAACTTCATCGCCAACTGGATCGACATGAAACAAAAGGAATACGACGCGTTGCGTTTACGTCCCCATCCGTACGAGTTCGCGATGTATTACGACGTCTGATCTTTTACTCGTCCGGTTTTCATCTGCGTTGAATCGACATGCGATTGTTACATTTCTGTGACAGACCAAACAGACTATTGACTCCAGCAGTGGAGACGATCTCTACTTACCGGTCGCAAGCGTCGACACACAACAAACCATGAAAACGAGAATAACTAGCTTAAGCTTCATTCTGATTTTGGCCGCTTGCGGCATCATTTTCCTTGCCGGCTGCGCCAGCATGCAAACAGAAAACACTCCGTCGTTGCTTTCCCAGGCCGGCTTCCATGCGCACACTCCGCAGACGGCGAAACAAAAGGAGCTTTACGCCTCGCTTCCGAGCAACAAGCTGGAGCACACCACAGTGAAGGGCAAAGGACTCTACGTCTTCAAAGACGAAAAAGCCGGCGTCGCCTATTTCGGTGGAGAATCGGCACACCGACGGTATCAGCAGCTCTGTACCCAGCAGCATGTGGCACAGGCACCGGAAGAGGAGATGAGTCATCCCTTCGGCCGGAGTTGGTCCAGCCAATGGGGTCCGACCGAGCAGTAGCCTTCAAGGAATAATTGAATCGCAATCATCAACGGATAGAATCGGGAAATGAGAAGTACATACCTCGCGTTTTGCCTGGTCGCGATCAGTCTGCCTGGCGTAATCCAATTCGCTAGAGCCGCTGATCCGAGTAATCCCGATTACCCAGTTGTGTCTCCGATCGATGCAATCACGCGATTGAAGCAGGGTAACAGCCGTTTCACTGCGGGAAGCATGCAGCACCCACATGAGTCGAGCGATGACAGGTCGTACATGGCGAAAAACAGTTATGAAAATGCCGATACGATTTCGCTAGGTATGACAGCTGAGCAGGCCGCGAAACGGCGCGGAGAGCTGGCGAAGAGTCAGCACCCTTTTGCTATCATCCTGAGTTGTTCCGATTCTCGAGTCCCACCCGAAATCGTTTTTGATGAAGGCCTCGGAGACCTGTTCATCGTTCGGGTGGCGGGCAACGTGCTCAACGATGAAGGGTTGGGAAGCATCGAATACGGGGTCGATGTTTTAGGCGCTCGCCTGATTGTCGTGCTCGGTCACCAGAGTTGCGGTGCCGTGGACGCTGCGATGAAGACCATCGCTGCCAAAGGCAAAGCACCAGGGCATATTCAGTCATTGGTCACAGCCATCAAGCCCGTGGTAAATTCGACGCCCAAAGCTGATCTGGACACGATGATCAAGGCCAATGTGCAACACGTTGTGGACGCTCTGCGCTCGTCGACACCAATTCTAAAAGCTAGAGTGGATTCCGGTGACGTACAAGTAATCGGTGGCTATTACGCCTTGGATACTGGCGCGGTTACTTTTCTCGACGGCAAGTAAGAATTTCGCTCAACGAACCGTTCGCTGTCAGGTTGAGCGGAGCGAAACATCTCTGGATATTCGCGCGCGCACTGGATTCAGAATTGATCTGAGATTCTTCACTTCGCTCCGAATGACATCGCGATATAGCATTTCATAAGATCGCTTCTGACCGGGCCCGCTGCTATCTCTTTAGGAAAAGAACTCAATTCATGAGCATCGTTGGAAAAGTGGAGAGCCTCTGGCGTTATCCCGTCAAGAGCATGCGCGGCGAGGAGTTGGACGAAGCGTTTGCAGGTTACCCCGGAGTTTACGGCGATCGTGTCTTCGCATTCATAAGTTCGGCAAGCCCGACAGGGTTTCCGTATTTCACCGCGCGCGAGCAGCGACGACTACTGCAATATCGGCCTCTGTTTCGTCATCCTGACAAAGCTGCGCGCCCCGTGAATCTGACCGAAGCGGAGAAGCTTTCGCCCAACATTAATCCAATCTCGGCCAGTACCGACGAGTTGATGATCGATGTCGAGACGCCGGATGGAAAAATGTTCGCGATCGACGATCCCGCCTTGATCGACAATCTGCGTACTGGTGTAGACGAGAAGCACGAACTCACATTGCTTCATTCCGACAAAGCGATGACTGATTGCAGACCATTGTCGATTTTTGCCGTGCAAACGGCGAGAAGACTTGGTGAAGAAACCGGCGTCGCCGTCGATAAACGCCGGTTCCGCGCAAACATCTATGTTGATCTGACAACGTCCGACGGTTTCGCCGAAGACGGACTCGTTGGCCGATCATTACGCATTGGATCGAAAGCGGTGGTTGCGATTCTCCAGCGCGACGCGCGGTGTATGATGATCACGCTCGACCCTGATACCTGCGAAAGAGAACCAGCCATACTAAAGAAAGTGGCCCAAGCTCACGATGGTATGGCAGGTGTTTATGGAGCTGTCTTAGTGGAAGGCATGCTGCGCAAAGGCGATTCGGTTCAATTGTTAGATTAGCGAGGTCGGCCCCTGTCGCCGCCTCGCTGTGCGAGGCGCGCGCGTCGCTCACAGAGCGACGGCTACAACAACTACAGATCGCATTCTGCATCGTGCGGTTCTTTGCGCGAAAGGCCCACGCGATGGCAAATGGCGAAATAATCGAGTCGTATGCGACCCAAAGCGGTTCGGTTTCCTCGGACCTCGACCGCGGCATCGGTCTCCTGCGCTGGCTAATCCTCCATTGCTCGAAAATGCCAGGCTGACTGAATCAATCACCGATTAGCCGGTAAGTGAGGAGTTCAACAGTTGTTGCATTGATCGCTGCGTATGCGCACCGCCGGGTCCATACCCCGCATGCAACTTGCGCGCCACAATGATTATCCTGGCCATATGCTGCCCCAGACCGCTGTCAGGCGGAATGACTTTCGTTAATTCCTGAACGTCGCTGAATCCAATCAGTTCGAGGCTTTTCTTCAGCACCGGCGTGCTCAGCGCCCAAAAATTAGTTTCATCATTGTTCTGTCCATGCATGAAATAACAGATGTTTGAATCCTGAGGATGATCATAGACCTGAGTTTCGATGGCGATGTAGCCACCGAGCTTGAGGTTCTCGAAACTTCGCCATAACGAAAGCAAGGGATTCGGCAGATGATAGAGTGTGCCGAAATGAAGGACGACATCAAAGTCTCCGGGACGGCTGAATGTTTCCGTGCTGGCGAGTTGAAATTCACATGGAACCTCGACTGTCGCAGCAAGGAAACGCGCAGCCTCGATATGACGACGGATCACGTCGATGCCGACGGCCGAAAATTCGTACTTCAGCGCGGCATTGATTGAATTGTAACCGGTGTTGCAACCGATATCCAGTAAGGCGCCCCCTCTGAGCTCTTCGAATGGGATTGCCGACGCGACGCAATGAAACTTTTGTAGCGGCGATTCGGAAAACAGCCCGCGACGGGCAAATTCGCGCGTCGAAACACCGTTATCGAAGTCCACCCGATGGCTCCAAGGACCCCAAAGCCGAAGTTTTTTTCTTAACGCATCGGGCGAGAGCGAGGTGTGCAGCGTCAGAACGTCTTGTTCCATCTTTAGTCGTGTGCGGTCGCCGCGGGAGATACTCAAGCACAATGATGATAACAAGACCACTCGCCTTAGAAAGGCAGGCGAAATCGCATTTTGCGCTCTTCGTTTATTTGCGCGAGAAACTGCGTCAGTGGCAAACAGCGAAATTATCGAGTCGTATGTGCCCGCGCGGCTGGATCGGCTGCCGTGGAGCCCGTGGCATTGGCTTATCGTGGTTTCGTTAGGCGCGACGTGGATCTTGGATGGACTGGAGGTCACGTTAGCCGGAGCGTTAGGTGGAGTTTTGACACGTCACGAGACGCTCGGATTGAGCGATGCCCAAGTCGGTGCGAGCGCGACGTGCTATTTGGCCGGAGCAGTGATCGGTGCACTGCTTTTCGGCTATGGAGCCGATCGCTTTGGCCGCAAGAAATTGTTCTTCATCACCGTTGCGGTATATTTGATCGGAACCGCCTTGTCCGGTTTCTCCTGGAATTTCTGGAGCTACGCACTGTTTCGCGCAATCACGGGAGCGGGCATTGGCGGCGAGTACGCGGCGATCAATTCAGCGATTGACGAATTGATCCCGGCGCGTGTGCGTGGCCGCGTTGATTTGATCATCAACGGTTCATACTGGGTCGGTGCTGCGATGGGAGCTGCTGCGACGCTCGTGCTGCTCGATCCGCGGTATATTCCGATCTGGCTTGGTTGGCGCTGCGCATTCGGAATCGGCTCAACCCTCGGGCTTATCGTCATTTTCTTTCGCCGCTGGATTCCGGAGAGTCCACGCTGGTTGATGATTCATGGCCGGAACGACCAAGCAGAACAGATTGTTGCGGACGTGGAACGAAAGATTCATGGATCACGTGCGGCCGCGGTTGGCGCCCCCGTCTACAGTGGATCCCTCCCCACGCGCATTCGCGCTCGCACGCACACGCCCTGGCGTGAAATCTGGAACGCCATTTTGCACGAACATCGGCGACGTTCGCTTCTTGGTTTCGTACTCATGTCAACGCAGGCATTTTTTTATAACGCAATCTTTTTCACCTATGCGCTCGTGTTGATGCGGTTCTACAGCGTACCCGAGAAAGACGTCGGTGGTTACCTGCTGCCTTTCGCGCTTGGAAATGTGCTCGGGCCGCTGTTGCTTGGGCATTTGTTCGACACGATCGGCCGGAAACAAATGATTATCTTCACGTATGGGCTCGCAGGAGTGTTACTCGCGGTGACTGGCTGGCTCTTTCAAGTCGGATTGCTGACGGCACAAACGCAAACGCTTGCCTGGACAATTATCTTTTTCGTCGCTTCGGCCGCCGCCAGTTCTGCCTACCTGACCGTGAGCGAAATTTTTCCCTTGGAAATCCGGGCAATGGCGATTGCAATTTTTTTTGCGGTCGGAACTCTGGTCGGCGGGGTCGGCGCGCCGCTGCTGTTCGGTTGGATCATCGGCACGGGATCGAGCACGGCATTATTCATGGGATATCTGATGGCTGCAGCACTAATGATTTTTGCAGCGACGATGGAAGCATGGATTGGCGTGGCCGCCGAGCGACGACCGCTCGAACACATCGCCGCACCATTGTCGAGCAAGGGATTGTAGGCGTCTGTGTGACGCCGGCGTCTCACAGAGACGCCCTGCAATATTCGCATTCGGTAGTTCGCGGTCAGAGATCGCCGCTACAGTGAACGGTCAGTTCACGTGTATGAATTGGCCCGGCGGGCGTCAGTTTGCTGGAATAAAGGTGAAACGCGTCGACTCGGATCATTCCAGCGTCGAACCCGGTATTCGATTGTAAAAATTTCCGAAGCTTTTGAGCGGAGACATCGCGGCACCGTGCAATCGTGATGTGCGGATGCCATGGGCGAAGCTCCGGTTCGATACCGGCGGCGAGCGCGGCTTCCTGCACGCGCTTGTGAATCTGGAACAGATGCGGATGCGCTTTACCGACGCCGATCCAAATAATTTTCGGCGCGCCTTTTGAAGAGAACGCACCGACACCATTCACGGGTAGAAAGAACCCACCGAAGTCGATCGCGCTGAGTTTTTCCCGCAGCTTGAGGTCAATATCTTCCGGTACGTCCCCGAAAAAACCGAGCGTCAGGTGCATCTGGTTCGCTTCGGTCCAACGCACACCGCGAACGTGCGGATCGAGATCTGCAAGCAATTGGCGGATTGAGTCCGGCAGATCGATTGCGACGAAGAACCGTTTGCTCATGGCTTCGGCACATTAATCGTTGAATCGTGGACCGTTAAATTGGAGAAATCGAAATCCGATGTAACGCTTTAACGATTCACGGATCATTGTTCTCGTTCGTCGCGCGGTCGGCCAGGCGCGTCATCCATTCAGGAGTTAGTCGCGGCAGCTCCGAACCAGTTCGCGATTGCTCGCCATTTTCGTCGGCTGGACTTGGGAGAAATCGATTCACGATTTTCATCGCGTACCCAGTGAGATTTGGAAACAGCGCGTTCCCGGCAATCGCGCCGCGCGCAGCAAACGTGAGCGTAAGCGATGGCTGACCGCGCCTAAAAGCCGCAATGATCTTCCGCACCGCACGGTCGGCGTCCATTGAGAACGCCGGCACCCCCGCCGAGGCGGAGAACCACGCAAATTCAGCGCCGTGGTTGCCTTTGAATTTCGCGTTCACGTGTGACCCGGTTCGGATGAGTCCCGGCGCTACGGTGGTGACCTGGATATTATCGCGCGCGAGCTCAGCTCGAATCGCGTCCGAGAAACCAGTCAGCGCAAATTTACTGGCGCTGTACGGCGCAAAATGCGGCGTAGCAACTTTACCACCGATCGAGGAGATATTAACGATGCGTCCCCCACCCAAAAGACGCATCTCAGGCACGATCTGCGAGACCAATTCGTACGGCGCCCAAAAATGCAGCCGCATCGCATGCTCGTAATCTTCGCGCGTCATGTGATCAAGTGGGCCGACTTCGATGACGCCGGCGTTGTTGATCAGGATGTCAATCCTGGCGAAATGATCGATAACCTTCCGAACAGCGGCTTGAATCTGATGGCGATCGAGCAGATCGCATTCGACCGTGAGAACTCTTCCGCCGCGTGCTGCGAGATCGGCTTTTGCGCGAGCGAGTTCTCCTGGATCGCGCGCGAGGAGAGCAACCTGTCCGCCTTCGTTGCAAATGTGTCGCGCCAGCACCAGACCAAGTCCGCGCGATCCGCCACTGATAACGGCAACTTTATCGCGCAACGTGTATTGCGCGGTGCGAATCACGCGAGCGGCTATCCAACCGCCGAGTAAAAGCGCGCCTGCTCCGAGCCAAACCCGAATATTCTTTTGCACGACCTATAATCAAATACGAAACGTTCCGAGCAAGCGGCCGTGAATCGCCGCTGTAGCCGCGGTCCTGCGGACCGTCTTCGTATCTGAAATCACGCAGTGATTCACCGGCCACTGGCCGGTGGCTACAGGAGGACCAACGTATGGAGGCGTGACTGCGCAGCGTAGAAGATTACGCGTGTTTGCGATTGAAGCGCGCGACCTCACGCGCTGTCTCGCGATCAACAGCGCGCTTCTTCAAATCGGCACGCTTGTCAGCTGCGAGCTTGCCCGTGCCTACGCCGACTTCAGCTTTCACCTTGCCGTTCTTCCAATACAACTTCAGCACCACGAGCGCGCGGCCTTTTACTTGCGCTTCGCCGTAGAGGCGGTCGATCTCCTCGCGGTGAAGCAATAACTTGCGGATCCGCTTTGCGGTTGGAATTTCGTGGCTGGCGCGCTCGTAGGGCTGAATATCGGCGTTGTAGAGGAATGCTTGGCCGTTCTCGATTCGGGCGAACGCGTCACTGATATTGGCCTTGCCCGCGCGAATTGACTTCACCTCGCTCCCCTTCAATTCGATGCCCGCTTCATAACGATCGACGATGTGATAATCCCGGAGCGCTTTGCGATTGAGGATGGATTCAGCAGCCATATTGCCAAAGGAGTTTGATTCGGCTCATCACTCAGCGATTCGGTGTAGCGTCCGCTGTCCTCGACTCAAAAGCGAGCGCCATGACTCTATCTCTTGCGCTGACGACAGCGCACACTACAGCAGCGCGAAAAATCCGGGGTTAGGCGCCGTCGGTAGCACCTTCGAGCGACTCGTAAGTCAGTTTACCGGCGATGATTTCCTTTAGCGCAATATCGGTTAACGACATGCGCGGTGTCGTCTCCACCAACGGCCGATGTCCTAAGCCAAGCTGACGCACACGCTTGGAGACAACATTAATCAGAAGTTGCTGATTCGGGATAACCTGTGCTGCTTCCTGAAGAAGTTGAGTGGTCATATGGCGGAAGAAACGGACGGGGCGAACCGCCTCGGTCGGGAATTGAAGGATAGTCGACACGCTGCTTGTAAGCGCGGCCGGAACAAGTTGCGGTGCGAGCATGGTAAAAATGAGTGTTGACTTTCCAAACGAAGCGGCTCGTTGTCAACGCTTTTTGTCCGGAGAGCACAAAGTTATTTCGCGCGACATGCCAAAGGCGGACCTGCGGACGGGCAGTCACGGACGTCATTTCTGCTGCCACTGGCCGACCCACGTGCCCCAGCCGTAATATCCAAACGGGACGAGCGCGCCTTCACTTACAAGTGCGTCAACCTGCGCACGAAGCGGCGCCGCTTTCGCCGGCCCAAAATAATCGTCAATCACGACCCAGCAGCGATCGCTGAGCAAATCACCGTAGCAATCCAAATCCCGGCGCACGTTGTTGTCCGCGTCGAAGATAAACAGGCCAACCTCGCGGCTGCTCAGACGCTGGCGAACTTCCGAGATGATTGCCTCGTCCGAGGAGCGCCCGTTGATCAAATTAACGTCTTCAACTACACCGAACCGCGCGAGGTTCTTCTTCAAATCTTTGATAATGTTCCTGCTCGACAACCGAAAATGTTTTAAACTACCTCCGGCTTCGATCGTTATGATTTTCTTCTCGATACCGGACTCACGCGCACCAAACGCCGCAGCGATTGTAGATCCGCCGATGTAGGGACCGATCTCGAGCACGTTACCTGCGCCGAACCGTGCGAAGTGATATATCAAAAGCAAAACGTCCATGTGCAACATCGATGCTTCGCGCCCGACTTTTTCCAAGCGGTGGCGTACTTCAGCGCTGCGGTATTCCATCAAGGTCCGGAGCAGCTCCAGCACTTGATTCAAAAGAGGTGCGTTGCTCATTTGCGAACCTGGCTGGGAATGCACGGCGGATTTTACTGGCGCGAACTGATGCTGCAAGGGCGGCAAGGACGCTCGTCCTTGCGCTTTAGTGGAAATACGCGAAGTAAGGAACGCGTCCGCGGGACAAATTCAGTCATTTCGGGCTGTGGCTCAGCTTGGTAGAGCGCCTGGTTCGGGACCAGGAGGCCGTGGGTTCAAATCCCACCAGCCCGATCTCAATGATGGTTGTTGCAGAGCGGTCGCCGCAGCGACAGGCCATGAGTTCAAGTCCTACCCGTCCAATCGCTACCTTTTTTTGCTGTAGCCTGCGCTGTCTTCAGCGCATTCGCGGCATCTACAGCAAGCCTTCATATAATCCGCTGAGGGAAGCGGGTGCTACAGCGCGCTTGTATCCAGCGGGGGAGATTGAACAAAAAGGCGTTTGGCACAAATACCTCTACACTGTAATTGTCGAAAACCTTTCCCTATGCATTCGTCTGTCACGATCGTAGGCGTTCTCATTGGCATCGCTATTCTCTTCTTTGGCCGAAAGCTGTTTTGGCTGTGTGTTGCTGCAGCCGGATTTGCCGTCGGCGTGGAGATTGCGCCACTGCTCGTTCACGAACCGTCGTCGCTGCTGGCATTACTAATTGCCTTAGTCTTTGGGTTGCTTGGAGCTTTGCTCGCATTGTTCCTTCAGAAAGTTGCGATCGCAGTCCTTGGTTTCTTAGCAGGCGGAAAGCTCGCTACGGCGGTCGCCGCTGCGTTCTTTGTTCACTATGCGCAATACTCGACCATCATTTTCGTGGTCGGCGGCATCATCGGCGCGATTCTGCTGCTCGCGATGTTTGGTTGGGCACTGATCGTTGTCTCCTCATTTATCGGCGCGTACTTGATTGTTTTTCAGGACGCAATTGTGTTGCCACCGACCGGTTCGACACTCGTTTTTATCGGTCTTGTGATCTTGGGAATATTTGTGCAGGCCGCATCGTTCCGCCGAAGTGCGATATAGAACACGGCTATTGTTGCTGACAAATCTCCGCACAACTTTGATAATCGCCTATGAACTCACCAAAAACTGGTTTACGCGTCGCGAGCGTGTTTTTCGGCGTTTTTGCAATTGCACACATTATTCGACTAATCAATCAAGCCCAAGTGACCGTCGGAACGCTGACGATCCCAATCGGCTTAAGTTGGATCGCGCTGATCGTCGCCGCGATTCTCTGCCTGTGGTTGTGGCGACTCTCGTTTCGGTTACAAGCGTGAAGATACGTTTGCCGCAATTCGGCCTACCGCGCTCGTCATTTCGAAAACCAGTCCTGCGGAACATCGACGTACGTTCCATCAAGTTCCGTAACTGACGCACAGCCTAGTAGCTTTTGCGTGCGCATCAGATCCGAGCGCAAGATCTCAATCGCGCGCGAAACACCCGCGCCACCCGCCGCTCCGAGTCCGTAGGCGTACGCGCGTCCGGCCATTACCGCGCGGGCCCCCAAACAAAGGGCTTTAACGATATCGCTGCCGCGGCGGATGCCACCATCGAGCAGGACCTCGATGCGATTCCCTACGGCAGCCACAACTTCAGGCAAAACACGCAAAGTCGGCGCGACGCCATCGAGTTGTCGTCCGCCATGATTGGAAACCACCAAAGCGTCCGCGCCCAGATCCGCTGCACGCCTGGCGTCCTCCGCTGTATGAATACCTTTAATCACGACTGGCCCGTTCCACGCCTGACGAATCCACTTGAGATCGTCCCAAGTCACTACGGATTGCTCGAGAGCAGCAGTAACATCGGCATACAGCATTGGCCCTTTTCCAGGGACAACGACATTCTCAAATTTCATTAAGCCTCCGTCAGCGAGAAGAGCCGCCAGCCAGCGAGGCCTAACGAAAAGCTGATTCACAAACGGCAACATTGATCCGAGTTTGCCACTAAGAAGTTCCTTCGCGCCATTACGAAGATCGCGTTCTCTTAAACCTGCGATTGGTGTGTCGATTGTGACCACCAAGGCTGAAAACCCAGCCTTGCGCGCGCGGTCGATACCGCCCAAGGCACAGTCGCGCCCACCCACAAGATAAAGTTGGTACCAGACCGACCCTCGCGACGCGATTGCTACGTCCTCAAGCCGGCAGCCCGAAAGTGTCGAAAGCGTACAAATGATTCCCGCTTCTCCGGCAGCGCGCGCCGCTGCCTCTTCGCCGCGCGGAAACATCAACCGACAGCTCCCAACGGGCGCAAGGATCAGCGGCATGGTAAGCGAAGTGCCGAGCACGGTTGTGGTCGTATCGCACAATGGCGTTGCGACCGCGCAACGCGGTCGCAACGTCACAGTTTCGAACGCCCGGCAGTTTGCACGCAGCGTCGATTCGTCTTCAGCGCCGCCATCAATGTAGTCGAACACTACACGGGGAAGCCGCCGCTTCGCCTTGCGCCGCAGGTCTTCAATGTTCAGAACGCGCGGGCTTTCAACCGATCGACGATTTCCGTCATGTTGAGCAGAGCGGAACATCTCTGACTATTACTCTGGTCAGCGCCTCGAAAGCAATGATCTGAGATGGAAAGCCTGGCCTCGCGGACTCCGTCCGCTGCGCTGCAGCATCGCTCCGCTCAAAATGACAAGCCATGTCGCAATTCAAAGAATCGAGACATCGATCTCATCAGAGACGCGCACCTAATGTCGAAAGTGGCGAACGCCCGTGAAGATCATTGCCATTTTTCGCTCGTTAGCAGCGGCAATCACTTCTTCGTCGCGAACCGAACCGCCCGGCTGAATAGCACAGGTTGCGCCAGCTTCGGCTGCGGCGATGAGCCCGTCCGCGAACGGAAAAAAAGCGTCGCTCGCGACCGCGCTGCCCTTGAGCGACAGCCCGGCCTCGTTCGCTTTCCAAACCGCAATCCGCGAAGCGTCAACGCGCGACATCTGGCCGGCCCCAATTCCAAGCGTCCGGTCTGCTTTGGCGTACACGATGGCGTTTGATTTCACATGTTTGACGACACGCCAGCCGAACGACATCGCGTTCAGTTCCGTTTTCGTTGGCCGCCGCTTGGTCACCACGTTCGGCGTCAACTCGCCATCCACATCTGCATCTTGAACCAGCACACCGCCGCAGACCGAACGCAGATCGGTTGCTGGTCTTGCTTCTTTTGGCGGCGTCAACAACCGAATCAGGCGCAGATTCTTTTTCTTCTGGAGAACGGCGCGCGCCTGGATCTCAAAATCAGGCGCGATAATCACTTCGCTGAAGATTTCGCTGATGACTTTTGCCAGCGGCTCCGTCAACGGCTGGTTGCATACGATGATCCCGCCAAATGGCGCCTGTTTATCCGTCGCAAACGCTTTCTCCCACGCCTTGCGGAGATCTGAATCAGAGCCCACACCACAGGGGTTCGTGTGCTTCAAAATCGCGACGGTTGGTTCCTCAAATTCGGCAATCAAATTCGTCGCGGCGCTAATGTCGAGAATGTTGTTAAACGAAAGCTCCTTCCCCTGAAGTTTCTCGAAGCATTTTTCGAAATCGCCGTAAAGCGCAGCGTCCTGGTGCGGATTTTCGCCGTAACGCAATCGAATCGCCAAAGGCAGCGAAAGCGAAAAGGAGGCATCGGTCTTCTGCTGTTTATTCAGGAAATTGGCAATCACGCGATCGTACTCCGCGGTCCTGTTAAAGGCTTTGATCGCGAGTCGCTCCCGAAGTTTAAGCGTCGTTTCACCATCGTGTTTTGCCATGTTTTCGAGCACCGCGTCGTAATCTGCGGGATCGACGACAACTGTAACGGATTCATAATTCTTCGCAGCGCTTCGAATCATCGACGGGCCGCCGATGTCGATATTTTCAATCGCTTCCGCGAGAGTTACACCGCGTTTCGCAACGGTGGCTTCGAAAGGATAAAGATTCACTGCCACCAGGTCGATTGGATCAAAGCCGCATTCACGCGCTTCCGCTTCGTGTTTCGCGTTGCCTCGCTTGTAGAGAAGCCCGCCATGCACGCGGGGGTGCAAAGTTTTTACACGGCCTTCAAGTACTTCGGGAAACGCGGTGAAACTTGATATATCTCGCACGGGAATTTTTTCCTTCCTTAGCAGAACCGATGTTCCGCCAGTGGAAATGATGTCTACCCCCTGGCCTTCCAAGGCGCGCGCAAACGCTGCGACGCCGGTTTTGTTAGAAACGGAAATGAGAGCGCGCCGAATTTTCATGAGTACATTAATCGAGAATCGCCAAATCGTTACATCGATTCAGGATTCACGAATTACGATTCACGCAGAGCGTCAACGATCAAGAACGACGTTCTTGGCCACAGGATACAGCACCGGGCAACAGCCGATCGTTTCACAAAACGCTTTGCTGAAATGACTGAGGCTCGAATAGCCCACTTCTGTCGCAGCCTCGGTGACGTTGTAACGGCCGGTTCGCAACAACTCGGCCGCTCGTTCCATACGAACATTTCGCAAGTATTGGGGGATTGTGTGACCGACTTCGCGCGAAAAAATTCTGCTCAGATAAAACGGGCTGCAGCCCACTTCCTGCCCCAGCATTTCCAGCATCGGCGGATTCGCCAGATCACGCGTGAGGATCTCCTTCACGCGCTCCACTCGCTCACGCGCCAGGCGCTTCTGACGCATGCAGAAAAATTCCGGATCCTTTGGCGCAAAGAAAAACTGGGCCATGAGCTCCAGGGCCTTGCCTTGGTACCATAAAACCTGCGCTGCTTTCATAACCGGGGGCTCCGTCAAGCCCATCACGACGCTGCGTTGCTGCAGCGTCATTGAACGGACGGGCGCGACCACGTTTTCCTCTTTTTTTCCGAAAAGTATACGGCGAATCTGCGGTTCAAGATCGGCTTCGTGTTGCGCCAACTGGTTTCGTAAATGCTCGCGCGAAAATTCGAGTGTCACGAATTGGTGATGATCGTGTGCGCGCCGTGACGCTGCCAGCGGTCGATCGGCAACAGCATAGTAGCCGCAATTGCCCGGCGAATAATCGCTGCGCCTGCCGCCGGCACCGCCAACGGCTCCATGCCCGTTGAGGTTCAGGCAAAATTCAAGGCTATTCGGATGAAAGGTGCGCCCCCAGTTAAACGAACGCTCAGTGCGAAAGTCGTGCCATTCGATCGCGACACCGATTTTGTCGACATCTCCGTATAACGGGCGCCATCCATCTTTCAGTTCGCGCCATGCAGCTTGTTCAGCTGCGCAACCTGGATTCATCGTCGGTAAGTTAGGGGTGCTAGTGGGTAGAATGCAAGGAAGGTTTGACTTCCTGTAGAGCCGCGCGGTCCCATTTTCCCAGTATTGAGACCGCGTCATACGTGCTCTGCGCGAACTCAAGCAGAACTTCATCGGGCTTTTCAGCGGTGCGCACGGCGTCATACGGCAACATGAACTCGCGAACTTTAGGTTCGTAGAAGGCTGCTGCCGGCTGGACCTTCGCTTCTGCGAATCCCGGCGGTTCTGGATAGGCGTAAGAATAAAAAATCGCCGTTGGCGCCGGGGCGTTGCCCGGCCAAAAACCGAGACTACTCACTTCCTGTGCGTACGCCTCTCGCGTAATTGCGTCAGGTAAATGAGGAATCCCGCCTGGATGCGGTGGCGCCGCCCGCCCCGAAAAGCGCGTAACCGCCAAATCAAAGCTGCCCCAGAAAAAATGCACCGGACTGCATTTGCCACAAAAACGTGAGCGAAACTCCTTGAATACGCGATCGCTCTGGACGAGGACCCGCCAGAACCGGTTGGCATATTCGGGATCGTAGGTGTGGTGCTCCTCGTCTCGGTCAAACGGGATGGGATTTGGAATCTCGTTAGGGGACATGTTGATCCTCACCGGCAGTTCCAGATCATTCAGCGCCTTCATGACTGCCTCATAGAACTTTGCGACTGATTGCGATTGCAACTTCAGCATTCGCGTTGCCCCGTCGCTCTTCAGAATGCGCAATTCGTGATCGATAAAATCAAAACGAATCTCGAAGGTGTGGAATCCGTACGGAATGGGAGAAGTCGTTAGGCCACGCGAAGTCACGTAGAGCGTCACATTCCAGGAGTGGTTCGTCCACGGAGTTAGCGTCAGGCGAATCTTGCCGACGATCTGCGTCCACATGTGCAGCGTCGTCGCGGTATCCTGCCATTCTGCAAAAGGCAGAGCAGGCCACGGGTTGGACACGTCCTTCACTTGTTTCCTACTCTCGGTTAATGAAATCGGTAAATGACCGCTTCACTTTCTCGAACATTCCGCGGGCTTCTTCCTGCGCTCGGTTGAAACCGTGTTTGATCGACCGTTTCGCGCTCCTGATAACGCCGGGTCCCTCCGCCTGGTCATAGTCGCCTTCGACGTCCTCCATGGTGGCCCCGGCAAACATCCCTTCCGTCCGCCTCACCGTGCCGCTTGTCCCGCCGATGTAAATCGTGCCGATGGGACGCGACGAACTGCTTCGGAGAGTTACAACCCACATCGGTTCGCCTCGGTCGTCTGTGCGCAGTGTGTAATCCGCCGTTGCAAAACTCGCGTGGGACGCTTCAGCCGTATGACTTGCCACTGCGTACGCGCCGCTGGAATCCAGGTTTAACTGCGAGACATCGATCGTCGCTCCTTCAGCGGAACCTGCAACGTCGCGGTCTGCTTCATGGTCGGAATCAAGCTTTCCATCCGCAATTTGCAATTCGCGCACGCCGCGGCCCTCCGGATCTTCCACAACAATTTTCCACTTCTCCGGCTGCGGATCGCCTTTAGTACCACGAATGGACACAATTTGATGCAGCGCGTCGCGACCAAGTTCAGTGCCAACCACGCGCAATGCTTCGTACGCAGTAACATTTTCCTCCGCGCAGACCGGCGTTACCAAAAGCAAAAGCCCAACCCACACTCGCCACATCCAGTAAAATTGAACAGCGCTTTGAGTGACTGTCCATCGGCTTTTTGCATTGCGGGGATATCTCGGTGCATTTGAAAACATGCTCACCCTTGAATCAGCGGCGGAAATCTGCTCACGTTTTCACGAGCCGCGATGAAAAGAAGCAAAGTCGAATTTAGCAGTCACACTGCGAACCTTGCGTTGCTGAGGAAATGCGTTCGCGATTTCCTGAACGGCTATCCGTTCTCAGAAAAGGAGCGACTTCTGATGGTGCTCGGCGTGGATGAAGCGTGCACGAATGTCATCCGATACGCTTATCGTTTGCGCGACGATCAACGCATCTCGCTGCGAATGGAGGGATTACGCAAATGCGTGCGTATGCGCTTGCGGGATTATGGTGACCAAGTTTTTCCGCACGAAATGAAAGGTCGCTCGCACGACCTGATTAAACCGGGCGGGCTCGGTCTTCACCTAATTCGGAACGCCTTTGATCAGGTGGACTACATCCACAAGCGCCGTGGAACGGAGTTGGTGCTGATAAAAAACTTGGGGTAATGGAGTGCTGGAGTATTGAAGATTTCACAGCAGTAATCCACTACTCCAATATTCGATCATTCCATTGCCGATGAAACCGCCAGAGCCAGATACAGCTTTCGAAATTTCGCTGCGACCGCCCGCGTTCAGCGAATTCACCGGCCAGATAAAGGTGCGCGAACGGCTGGAGTTAATGGTGGCAGCTGCTAAAAAGCGCGGCGACGTCCTCGAGCACATTCTCCTGAGCGGCCCTTCCGGGCTCGGTAAGACAACGCTCGCCTACATTATCGCCAATGCGATGGGCGTGAATATCAAAAACACCAGCGGCCCCGTCATCGAAAAGGCCGGCGAACTTGCCGGACTTCTAACCAGCCTTGAAAAGGGGGATGTGCTTTTCATCGATGAGATTCACCGGCTGCAACCGGCCATCGAAGAATACCTCTACCCGGCGATGGAAGATTACCGACTCGACATCATCATCGACCAGGGACCGCAGGCGCGCAGCCTGCGTCTCAATTTGCCAAAGTTCACATTAGTCGGCGCCACAACGCGCGCGGGGATGGTGAGCGCGCCGCTGCGTTCGCGTTTCGGAATGACGGCGCGACTCGATTACTATAACGCCGAAGAAATGCAGAAGATTATTGTGCGCAGCGCGCACTTGTTAGGCGTCGAGATCGACCCTGCGGGGGCCGCCGAGATCGCGGCGCGGTCACGCGGGACCCCACGCACCGCGAACAATCTCTTGCGTTGGGTCCGCGATTACGTGCAGGTAAAAGCCGAAGGCAAAATCACTGCAGAACTTGCAGATCGCGCCCTCGCGATGCTGGAGATCGATCGCGATGGATTCGATCAATGGGACAAACGCATCATTGAGGCATTGATACATAAATTCAGTGGCGGTCCTGTCGGCCTGAATTCCCTTGCCGTCGCAGTCGGCGAAGAAGCTGGAACCATCGAGGAAGTGAACGAACCGTATTTGATTATGGAAGGCTACATAAAACGCACGCCGCAAGGCCGCGTGGCCACTGCAAATGCCTATCGCAAGCTCGGATTAAAGGCTCCTGCCGGCACGCAAGCCGAATTGTTTGGCAAGGGCGATTAACCTTAATCACCCGGCGGTCCAGGTGAACTGCCCTTACCACTGGGTAACAGTAGGCGTCTGATGCAGACGCCCCACAACTTCTAGCTCGACGTGCGCCTCACGCGGAGATACCAATTGGAGTTCACCAGAAACTCGAAATCTGTTCGATTTCTCTGAATTCAAAAGGTTGCAGCGCCGGATCGGATTGCAGCATTGGAATATATGCGCTCGGCTGTGCTTCGAAGGTCACGATCGGATAGATGCGCGCTTCACTTACTGTGACACGCATGATTTCCAGAATGGAATCGCGGTGGAATTCGTAGTCGAAGCGGTCTTGGTATGCGAAGAGAAAATACGACACAAGCGTCAGATCAAACTGGGCATCGGCAAAGGGCAATCGAGGCAACTCTCCCGCGACGTAATGCTGCGGATGCCTTTTGAAATCCAAGAAAAAGATAGTAGATGCGCGCGCCCGCAATGCGCGCATGTAGTCGGGATTCTTGTAAAAACCCCAACGATATGTTGACACAAGTCCAATGGTCCGGTGCACCGTTTCAAGATCCGTCTCCGATCGTTTTTTGATGTTTCCCGGAGAGAGCGAATAGATCGGGTCAAACGCGGTCACCTTAATCCCAAGATTATTCGCCTCAGCGCAAAAAGAGCTGATCCCGCCTGCTACATCCAAAATTCTTTTCCCAATTAGCTCGTGCGGTTCGAGTAGAAAATACCGCCGATACTCTTCCAACGTGCGACCGAGCAGCACGACCCGATCAAGCTGCAGACCGCGTTTCACGTGGACTGACTCACTACTCATCGTTTCCTCCCGAGTTGTAGAGGCGTTGCGCCAAACACGTGCCGCGCCGGATCACCCGAATTTTCAAAGGCGCCCAACCACCTCCGAAGCGCTGTGAGACAGTCAAAACGATCACTTTTGTGTAGCCTTAATCCAAGGGTTTGTCGTCAGACCTAATTTTAACCGCTGGTATCGGAGACAAATGCCCTAACAGGAGTCCGGATAAAAATAAAGTCTGCGCTCTGAACAATCTCTGTGGTTAAATTTGTACTCCGAATGCAACTGACCGCAGATTTTTTCCAGCAGACGGCGAAGGTTTTTACTGTTTCCGAGCTGACGCGAAGCATCCGCGGTACGCTTGAGGGAAAGTTCGCGGCAGTGTGGGTCCAGGGAGAAATCTCAAACTACAAATCGCACCCGAGCGGCCATCAGTATTTCACGCTGAAAGATCAGCGGGCACAGATCCCGTGCGTGATCTGGCGAGACACGATGCAGCGGCCTCGGCAATCCTTAGCCGATGGAGCACAGGTGCAGGTCTTTGGTATCGTCACAGTTTTCGAAGCGCGCGGACAATACCAGCTGAATGTTCAAATTCTTCAGCTGCGCGGAGTCGGTCTGCTCCAGGCGAAATTTGAAGCCCTAAAACGAAAACTTGAATCAGAAGGATTATTTGCTTCGGAACGCAAACGCTCGTTGCCGAAGTTTCCCCGGCGAATTGGAATCGTGACATCACCGAGCGGAGCAGCCATCCGTGACATTCTAAATGTGCTACGCCGCCGCGCGCCGTGGTTGCAGATCCTGATCAACCCGGTGCGAGTGCAAGGAACGGGCGCAGCGCAGGAGATTTCAGTTGCTATTCGCGAGTTCGCTTCGCCTAACGAGGTATTTGGTCCTGTCGATCTCATCGTGGTCACGCGCGGTGGCGGGAGCATCGAAGATTTGTGGGAGTTCAATGAAGAGATCGTTGCGCGCGCGATATTCCACTCTGCCGTGCCGATCGTTTCTGCCGTCGGGCATGAAATCGATTTCACCATATGCGATTTCGTCGCCGATCTGCGTGCGCCGACTCCAAGCGCTGCCGCCGAATTGATTGTTCCGGACGTCATGGATCTCCAGCGCCAGGTCGAACGTTGCAGGCGTACGCTGGGTCACCAGTTGCTTAATCGCGTTCGCGACGCGCAACAACGCCTCGATCACGCGCGCGAGACTTTGCAGCGCTGTCTTGCGCACAAAATCGAAAGCTACAGACGGGGGTTGGACCATGCTCTACGTGTGCTGCAAGCACGCAGTCCCGTGCGAGAACTGATGATGCGCCGCAACCACTTTACCGAGCTTCATCGGCGACTGGTCGCCTGCCCTGCCCGACTGATTGAAAACGCAAGGCACCGTTTCAGTCGGGTCGAAGGAATTCTGCGCGTGCTTGGACCCAACGCGACGCTACGCCGCGGCTACAGCATCACCATGAATGAGCGAGGTCAGATCGTCCGAACAACTGCACTAGTTAGGCGACAGATGAAGATCCGCACCCGTGTGAGCGACGGTGAGTTCGGCTCAGAGGTTCTTTAGTCAAGCCTGTCGCGGGTGCGCGTCTTTCTAAAGTTTTATCACCACCACTGTGCCAACGTGTGCGGCGTTATAAAACTGGCGCGCTTTCCAATAGGGCATCCTGATGCATCCGTGTGATGCCGGCACTCCTGGCAGGTATCCCTGGTGTAAGCCGTAACCCGGCGAGAACTCGATGAAGTAAGGCATCGGAGCGCCTACGAAGTGCGAGTGCGGCGGTTTACCGTCGCGCCTGCTATCGACGTTGGCCTTCACGACGTGGCCCGAGTCGTCAACATAATCGCCATAAACACTGGAGCGATGTTGTTCGTCCTTACGGATGACGTGAAAGCGGCCAAGCGGGGTGCGATACCCTTCGCGACCACTGGATATTCGCGACGACGCGGTTCTATGCCCTCCGTTGTAAAGATAGGCTTCCTGTGCTCGTAAGCTCACGACGATCGACGGCCGCCCGGAATGAGACTCTGGCAGGTTCGATGTAACCATGTCCGTTACAGTGCTGCAGCCACTCAAAATTAGGAGCGTCGCACAGAGAGCAGAGAATTGTGAACCTCGATGCATGCACGCCTGTCTCCGACGATTATCGTGGAATCACGCCTGCTTCGTTTCGCCTTGACCGCTCAGTCACCTTCACATCTCCTTTTGCGACCGTTGATAACGAACGTGTTGTTTTCCTCAAAGTCGACCATGGCCCACGCGGCACTTCGCTATAATCCACAAACCGCCAGTCAGTAACGTCTGTTTGTTTTAGCCCGAGATAATCTCGCACGGCAGGCGAGACATCGAGCCCGGCGCCCTGATTCAGATTCGGTTTCGGGCGTTCATCACCGAACACGTATTGCCAGTGATCCGTTCGGAATGGTCCCGCATCTTCCCACTGTGCATAAGCGGTTCGATTGCCTTTGCGGATTGCCACCCATCGATCTTTGCAAGTGGAAAAAGCCGGACCCTGGTATGCCGCTTGAAACCATGGAACAACACGAGGCGCTTCGGGCCGGTGGCCAGTATGTGCTTTGTCATTATAAGGGAGGGCGCAGTAAAATGGATTTTGCTGCGGTGTGAATTTTATCGGGACATAATTACGCCGATGGGCGGGATTCGGATCATCGAAACCGCCGTAGCTTTTTGTCCATTGTTTGTCCCACGCGCTCGTGCGATTCGGAACGAGATTGTTTCCGCCTGGTTGCTCGCCGATCCAAAAGACCGTTGTTACGATATTTGCTTTCCACGGATAAGACAACCCACGCGAAGCGGCGGACGAGTTTCGGATGACGGGCTTATCCCTTCCAATAAGCGCTTTGATTTGATCAGCGAAAGCCGGATCAAACCCAATGAGGAGAGCGAAACAAAAAAGACCAAGTGAGCAGCGTTTCGCCATTAATTTTCCCTCGATTCCCGTTCAAACACTGCGTGCAGCCGCGAACACTTACTTCGCGCTTAGCGTCGTAGATTATCACTTCAGACCGGATTACAAATCTTATTTTTTGGATTCAACGAGGAACTCATGCAGTCACGGAAAGCGCGAGACAGTTCAGTAAGACGGTGCGCCACTTTCTGAAAGGGTTCGCCTCTGCGCGCGAGCGCGAGATGCGGCTGGCCCTTGAACTTCTAATCCGCTATCTACGTACTCAGGGCGTGAACTGATAGACGCTTCCGTCGTCGTCCGTGCCGCCGTGCACAGTCGCGCCATAGAAATTTCCGAAAGGATCGACGACCATGCCGTTGTATGAAAAGCCACCATCTGGCGAGCCTGCGAACGAATGAACAACGCTCTCAGTCCACCGTCCGCCGCCAATCGGAGCCAGCTTGAAGATTGT
>DATARG010000137.1:0-2767 GCA_036264275.1 Candidatus Udaeobacter sp.
CAAAAACTCCGGATCATCCGTTTCTTCGCCTCGCGCTGCGATGAAAGTAAAAACATCCACCGGTTTAGTTTTGCCCTTCACCTGCACGCGAGCCACTGAGCGCAAATACACTTCGTCGCGCACCAGTTCGGCAACCGACGCGCCTATCAGCATATCCACGCCATAAGTTCGGGTCAGGCCTTCCAGCCTTGACGCCAGATTCACGGCATCACCGATCACTGTCGGATCCATTCGCTCTTGGGAACCAATGTTTCCAACGATCACTTCACCGTGGTTCACGCCGATGCCCATGCCCAATCCCATCCGGCCTTGTTCGCGCCAACCTTGATTAAGTTGACTCAACGCATGTCGCATTCCCAACGCCGCGCGCGCGCAGCTTTTCGCGTCGTGCGCCGTACCGAGACTGCGCACGTTGCCCCATACAGCCATGATGGCGTCGCCAATGAACTTATCCAGCGTGCCGCCATTGCTGAAAATCACCGAAGTCATCCGTGAGAGATATTCGTTGAGTTGCGCGACAAGCGCTTCAGGGTCGGCTTTCTCCGCCAGCGTAGTGAAACCAATCAAGTCCGAGAACAGGATCGTCACCGGCACGCGCATACCACGAAGCGAGCTGTAGTAGCTGTCCGGGTTTTCCAAAATTTCCGCGACTAGATTCTTAGACACATAACGTTCAAGCGTGCGCCGGGTGCGCAACTTCTCCAACCGCTCGAGGAAGTATTCGAATCCGAGCGACAACGATCCGCTGAGGACAAGCGCGAGGAGCACCGGGATTGTGAGCAGCAGGAGGCCAGCATTGTCGTAAAGCAATCGTGCCGTTAGAAGATAACCGGCTGTAATCGCCACAAGCCCACCCACACAAACCAGCGGCTTGCGCACAAACGCCACGAGCAACCACGCAACCAGTCCCGCTGCGCACACGAACGCAAGGCCAACATTCGGCGGCGTAGGCCGCAGGAACTCGTGGCTGAGCGCGGCAGCCATCGCCTGCAAATGAAGCGTGGGTCCCGGCGTACTTGGGCTCATTGGTGTATCGACTACGTCGTGCAGGACCTGAGCAGACGGCCCCACAAGTACGATCTTGTCCTTAAAAAATGCACCATTGGCGTAGTTCGCTCGCCAGAGTTCGGGATCGAAAATCTCATAGAGAGGGCGCGGTTGGAACGCCTCCGGTGCAGTGAAACGAATCATATGGCCGCGAAAATCGCGCGGTACATCATTTCCCTTGCCGATCTTGGCCAAAGCGCGTGCGGAAAGAGATTCATAAACTTCTTCGCTTGGGTCCGGCGGCAGACCGGCCAGTTGACGATCCGTCACGCGATACGTCGCGGCGCGAGTTTTGTCGTCGATCGAGTCCGGCCAGAAATTCACAAACCCGACTCGGTCGTCCTGCATTTGCGGCGGCGGAATCAACAGATCGTTTGGCGTAATGGCCTGCGCGCCGTTTTCGAAATCGAAGTTAGAACTAACGACAACTTTGTCGCGGTAACGATCGAGCGCAGCGTGAAATGCCGGGTCACCATCGTTGCGCGGATTAAAAAGCAAATCGAACATCACAACGCGCGCACCTGCCGCGAAGAGCCGATCCAGTAACAGCGCCCAGAGTTCGCGTGACCAGGGGTACGGCCGCTCGCTCAACAATTGCAGCCCACGACTGCTCGCGAGTTCTTCAGCCGTCAGCGGCGGCAACTGCAACGTACTTTGATCAAGTCCGAGGAAAACGAAATCCTTGGGCGCCGGCGTCTTTCGGCCCTCGCGCCGAAGCAAATCTTCAAAGCTCTGTTCGCCGCGCCACGGCACCGAAATAAACGGGGCATTTGGGAAAAAATGTCCAACAAAGATCAGACCCGTCCAAAAAAAGCAAATTAACGCCAGGACCAACAACCGATGACGACCAAGCCAGGGCATTTACGCCTAAGTATACCAAACCGCTGCGATTTGAACATGGCATTCCGCCGATTTATTGCGTAAGAATGACAAGGCCCGACTCGCCGAGCACGCGCACGAAATGGACATTCTTCCGCGTGCAACGCGACTTCGCCCGCGCAATCAATTTGCACGAAATGCACGTTTCCGGCGGAGCTGCTCCGGGTACCGGTCTCTCTAAAACTTCACCGAGAGGGCCACCGCGCCGCCGAGGTTGGCCACGTTGTAATCGAAAACACTCTGGTTCGATTGGCTTGCTGCCAACGTACTTACGGCACTGACCGTAACATATTTATTCACCCGATAGTTTGCGGTAAGCGCAAGAATTTCGCTGATGTCATCGCGACCTCCCTCGTAATACTGTCGCCCCACCAACGTACCAACTGCGTTGACAAAAAAGGAACGAGTCAAAGTTGCCGAATAACCAACATAAACTGCATAATCGCTTCGCTGCGCTGAAATTGCATTGATGTTTGGTGGCTGGTGGGATTCGGTGGCTGCAGCGCTAATATTTGCATTCGCGCCCAAAGAGACTGTTTGTGCGCGACCAAAGTGAAACGGAATCTCCGCGTTTAATATGAAGGAATGGTTTTGAAAGAAGGCTTCAAAGCTATTTTTCTCAGTGAGCCGGTTGTAATCGTACTCAAGCCGCAAAAGCAGATTGTGCCACTGCGGCACGAGATATCTAAAGCCGACTTCAAAATCAAAGCTTCCGAAATTGAAGGTATCGAACCGGTCGTAGTAGAAGAGCTGCTCCCGGACGTCGATGAGTCCGTACAACTTGCTAGTAATCCGCGGTTCGTAAAACGCAGCAGCAGCTGGCGCCAAGACAAAATCGCTC
>DATARG010000239.1:0-5251 GCA_036264275.1 Candidatus Udaeobacter sp.
TGGCGCATCGGCAGTGCCCGCGGCCAGAAGAAATCGGAAGCGGAGAAGGACAGCGGTATCGTTAGGTCTGCAGTGCTGGCTTTGTTGGGCTTGCTGCTTGGATTCAGTTTCGCGGTTGCCGCTTCACGGCACGAGGCGCGCCGCGAACTTCTGGTTGAGGAGGCAAACTCGATCGGCACAACAGCGCGACGGGCGCAACTGTTGCCCGAACCGCACGCCGGTACTGTTGTGCAGTTGCTTCAGAAATACGTTCCACTTCGCATCGAGGCTCATCGCGAAGCGCAATTTTCCGAAGAATTCGCAACGACGCGCAAACGTACTGCCGAGCTCCAGGATCTGATGTGGGCTGAGGCCGTCGCCGCCGCCGCTGAGCGGCCATCTCCGATCACCGCCAGTTTCATCTCCAGCCTGAATGAAACGATCGACTTGGAGGGAAAGCGTATTGCAGCCAAGCGAAACCATGTCCCCGCGGCCGTCTGGCTGCTTTTGTTGTGCGTGGCGGGTTGCGGCTTATGGCTGGTCAGCTATCAGGCAGGAACTTCGGGGCGTCATTCGATCCTTGATCGATTTGTGTTCCCAGTTCTCGTCGCAGTCGTCGTTGCGCTGATCACGGACATCGACACGCCGCGCGGTGGTCTGATCTCGCTGGATGAACGTCCGCTTCTGGAATTGAATGAGACACTCAACCGTTCGTCCACTGCAAGAACGCCGTGAGTTAGGTAATCCCAAACACTGACGTTGATTTCGGTAGCTGAAACATGAATTGGGTTTATCTGTTAAATCATGAAAACGCTTAGGGTGCGATTTTTCATCACTGCACTTTTTCTCGCGATCGCAGCAGTTGCTTTCGCCAATCCTTTCAAGAGCAAGATTATCACCGGCAACGATTCGACTCTTGTAATCGACGTGCCTGACGAGCATTTCCTCAAGATCACGAATTTCACGCAGAACGGAGGCACTGACCGCGGTGCCGTTCACGTGACGCTGCAAGGCGATACCGAGAGTGTTGGCATCACGAAAGTCCTCGCAGCGACACGAATCGATCTTAGTACCGGAACCAATTCGCAGAATTTTCCTGAAGTTAGTAATCGAGTAATCATTGCGGGTCCTGCTACGGTGCGGGTACCGCCGATAACAGGCGCGACGCTCTTCATCACTTATAAAAAAGAGCGTGACGAGGGCACGGGCGGTGGTGGTACTACCGTGACACCCATTCCGATCTTCAGTGCCACTCCAATTCCGATCTTCACTGCAACGCCAACACCGACTTTTAATCCGTTTATCTCTCCGACGCCCTTCGGCGGTTAGCCTTTCAGCGCGTCAAGCGCCGTCCATTCTTCCGGTGTCAGTTTGAGCTTGGCAGCAGCGCAGTTGTCTTCCAAGTGCACTGCTGATGAGGTGCCGGGAATCGGCAGCATTACCGGCGATCGTTCCAGAAGCCACGCCAGCGCCACTTGATAAACGCTGACGCCGTGCGCTTTTGCGGCGGTATTCAGGGGGTTTTCAGGTTTCAATCCTCCGCCTCCTCCGATCGGAAACCACGGCAAAAATCCAAGCTTTTCCTTTTCGCAATAGCCCAGAACATCTTCCGATTCGCGGTCTTCAATGTTGTAACGGTTCTGCACGCTCACGATCGGAGCGATCTTGCGCGCGCGATCGATTTCTTTTCGGTCCACATTGGACAATCCAATGTTCCGAATTTTTCCTGCCTTCTGCATTTGCTTCAAGGCACCGACGGATTCTTCAATCGGCACTTTCGAATCGACCGTGTGCAATTGATACAAATCGATCCGGTCCAGGCGCAGCCGTTTGAGGCTTCCATCGAGTGCCTGCTTAAGATGATCAGGCCGGCAGTTTGGCACCCATTGACCGGGCCCGGGGCGAGTGAGACCGCCTTTCGTCGCGATCAGGAGCCCTTTCGGATAAGGATAAAGCGCTTCGGCGATGAGCAGTTCGCTTGTATCCGGACCGTACGCATCGGCGGTGTCGATCAAATTCACGCCAAGCTTCACCGCGCGTCTCAAAACTTTCAGCGCGTTCTGTCGATCCGGCGGCCAACCCCACATGCCTCGCCCAGTGACGCGCATCGCACCAAAACCGAGCCGATTCACAGTGAAGTCACCGCCCAAATTAAACGTCGGATTCATAGCCATGTTTGATGATGTAGCCGCGTCAACTTTCAGAATCAGATCGGATTTGCCCGCCAGAAGCGCGGCACCACTCGCGAGAGTAATTCCAACAAATTTGCGGCGAGTGACGCTGCACTCGTTGTTCGCTGCAGCAACCTCATCCCTCATGACGCCTCGTAATACGTTCATGAAAACCGTTTTCGATGCAAGGGGATGATCCCTTTCGTTCGCACACCAAAACGGCGAACGCCTCTTCGAGATCTTTCCCAAAGCTCACAATCCCGGCTTCGTGTCCGCCCATGGCGAAAATCTGGCTTTTTCGGACGTCGCTTCCTCTAAACAAACGCATAATTTCACATGCCATTTCAGGCGTGCCGTACTGAACGGATTCCGAAGTTGTCGGCGCGCGATCGAAAAGTGTCCGCCACAAATTTAAATCATGACAATGAATCACAGCTGATGTTGATGGATCAGATTCATAAATGGCGGCATGCGTCAACGATTCAGATGACGGAATCGCAATTCCTTCGTATTGCAGCGAGTTCTTCTTGAAATCGCAGTCTACGACTCGCACGCAATCAGTAAGCGACAGCTCTGGCAAACCGCCCGTCGCTGAACCAGTGATATAAAAATTTTGGGTTGCGCCGTCTCGTACACTCAGGTTGCCGAACCCAATTCCGTTTGAGTCCATACCGACGAGACGCAATTCCAGAAGTTTCCGCCTGCATGCATTCAATTCAACAAGCGCGTTGAATGGCGCGATATCCGCACGAGCGCGCTGATATGTGAACTTCACGTAATGGCTCATGGCGCGTGCTCGGGAAAAACTGACCGAATGCTTTTCTCATTTGCCTCGCAAACGCCACGCTCGGTAATGAGGCCGGTTACCAACTCTCTCGGCGTCACGTCGAAACCGTAGTTCGCGGCGGGACTTTCATCTGGCGCAATTCGGACCGCGATCTGTTGCCCGTCAAACCAGCCGTCAACGTTTTTTACTTCACCCGCTCCGCGTTGTTCGATTGGAATTTCCTTCAAGCCATTGCGCATTTTCCAATCGATCGATGACGAAGGCAGCGCAACGTAAAACGGAACGTTGTTGGCCTTCGCAGCCAGCGCTTCCAGATATGTACCGATCTTGTTTGCTACATCTCCCGTGTACGTAGTGCGGTCGGTGCCCACAATTATGAGATCGACTTTGCCGCGTTGCATCAAATGACCCGCCGCGCTGTCTGCGATCACGGTGTGCGGCACGCCGTGCTGGCCCAGTTCCCAAGCAGTGAGTTTTGAACCCTGATTTCTCGGTCGCGTTTCAGTCACCCACACATGGAGTGGCAAGCCGCTGTCGTGCGCGGCGTAAATCGGCGCAGTCGCGGAGCCGTAATCAACAAACGCCAGCCAACCTGCATTGCAGTGAGTAAGCACATTCACAGCTCCGCCGCAGGACGGATTCGCCGTGGCGAACTTGTTGCGCTTGCTTTCCGCCATCTGCCGAATGACGGACAAACCGTGTTGGCCGATCATTCGGCAATGCTCCGCGTCTTCGTCTGCAATCAAATCGGCCGTGCCCAGTGCCATGGCGACCTTATCGTCTGCAGTTTTTCCCGCGGCCACATTCTGTAGCTGGCGCTCGATCGCCCACGAAAGGTTCACCGCCGTCGGCCTCGTCTCCCTGAGTTGAGCTGCAGCGAGTGCCATATTTTTATCAAATGAATCTCGCCCCGCTCGCGCGGCTTCAAGCGCCGCGAGATACATGCCGTACCCTGCACTCGCACCGATTAATCCCGCTCCGCGCACGTGCATCTCGCGGATCGCCGTGGCCATCTGCTCGACAGTGCAAATTTCTTCAATCACAAAGTCGTGCGGCAAAAATCGCTGATCGATCAGCTGCACCACGCATTCATCGTCCGGCTTACGCCAGATGGTCCGGAAATGTTTGCCGCCAACTTTCACGACATAGAATTATGATCTCGCTCCCGATGCATAGATGGACGCTGTCATGTCCGCCACAGCGGATTCGTCCTGTGGCGAAGTGAGAGAAGCGCTGCAACGAAATGCGGAGCATGAGGCCAGGCTTTCAAACATCTCTGGCTATTCATTGGTAAATCGATCCTGATTTGATCTGAGATTCTTCGCTTCGCTCAGAATGACAATTATGAAAGCGGCTGCTAGACATCAATTCCCATCGCCACTGCCCCGGGAATATCCTCCCAGCCGGCGCGTTTCCAGAACTCAGCACCACCAAGATTGTTGTCGGCCACAAGGATAATAGCGCGCATGACGCCGACCCGGCGTAATCCGTCCAGACACTCCTGCACCAGACGCTTACCCAATCCGTATCGGCGATAGGCCGGATCAACAGCCAGGTGATAAATGTGTCCCCGGCGTCTGTCGTGACCGCACATGACGACGCCAACAACTGTCGATCCATCGGCTGCCACTCTGCTCAGTCCCGGATTGCGCGCTACAAATTGAGCAACGCCTTCTTTATCGTCGCCCTCGGCAACCTCCAGACCTTCGACTCGTTGCCAGAGCTCAAGCGCCGCGTCGTAATCGTCGATGCAAAATTCCCGAGTAACGATCTTGTGATCGATGTTATTCGGGCCTGCTTTCATCTTGACAGTCAGATTCTAAAAGCCATCTCGTAAATGTCATTCTAAGCGAAGCGAAGAATCTCGGATTAAATCCAACGGATCACCAACGGAAAGAGACAGAGATGTTTGAAAGCCTGGCCTCATGCTCCGTATTTCGTTGCAGCGCTTCGCTCAATTCGCCACAGGACGAATCCGCCGTGGCGGACATGACAGCGCGATTCGCGAGACGACTTCCGGTCAAACAAGTATCTGCCCAACAGTGAACACAATTATGAAATGTAAATTCGCACTTTGTGTCTTGGTAATTATGACCGCTCTGGACGCGAACGCGGAGTCGAAACCTTCCGCAACTTTGATTGTAACCAACGCTGCCGTTTACACGGAAGATAAAAAACAGCCGAAAGCCGAAGCCGAGGTCGCCTGCGTCATCGTCGAGCCGGTCGCTGCAAACATGGGGCTCGTTCCGCCCGAGCCTCAGTTTCTTGCCGGCCTCCGTGCCGCATGCGACGCGGTCGGCGCACTGCTGATCTT
>DATARG010000246.1:0-8531 GCA_036264275.1 Candidatus Udaeobacter sp.
AGGAACGGAAATTTTGAACGCGGCCGACTTTCACGCTGGGGTCGTGAATGTAGATCCAGTTATCATCGAACATGTGCCGATCTTTCAAGATCAGCATGACGGTGAGAAAATCGCGATACTTGAGGCTCTCAGCCGCGCGCTTGGTTCGTTCGCGCACCTCCGGCGACAAACCACGGACCAGCTCCCGCATCGGCGCCGATGAAATGACATGTTCGGCTTCGATTGTTTGCTGATCTCCGTCACAGTTTTGGTATTCGACATTCCATTGGCCAGACAAGTCGTCGCAGGAACAACGCGTCACTCTGCAGCCCATCTCCAATCTGCCGCCCAGCGCCTGCATCTTTTCAGCGCATGCCTCCCACATCATTCCCGGACCTCGCCGAGGATAGCGGAAAGAATTGATCAACGTCTTGATCACTTTGCTCCGGTCACCGTTGTAACGCTGCGGAATAAGCGCATTCTTAATTGCGCTACCTAACGAAAGGCCCTTGATCCGCTGGGCAGCCCAGTCCGCGGAAATCTCCTTGCAGCTCATTCCCCAGACTTTTTCCGTGTAGCTTTTAAAGAACGTATTGAATAGCCGTTTTCCGAATTGATTGCTTACCCATTGCTCGAAATTCCGCGGGTTGCGCACCGGAAACAGACGCGCCTTTAGCCAGGAAAGAACGCAAAGCATCGATTTGAAGACGCCAAGCTTGAGCAACGCTTCGATCGGTTTCAACGGATAGGAGAAAAACTTGCCCCCGTAGAAGATGCGTGATGAGCGCGGACGCGTGAGCATGTCGTTCGGCAAAATCTCTGTCCACAAGTCCTCGACCGCTTTTGATTTTGAGAAGAAACGGTGGCCGCCGATATCGAAATGGAAGCCCTTGTAAGTTGCAGTGCGTGAAATGCCACCCACGTAAACGGGATCCGCTTCCAGGATGACAACATCGACATCGTTTTTGGAAAGCAAGTAGCCGGCGGTTAGGCCTGCCGGACCTGCTCCGATAATGACAACCTTTGGCTTCATGTTCTGTTACGCGACCCAGTGCCCGCGAGTGAAATTCCAGACGTACCAACCCTGTACGCACAACCCCGCAGCGCTGACCAACGCGACTGCCGCCGTCCCTAAAGCCCGCACCCATACTGGCGGTGGGCGAAATTGACGCAGAAAATTCAAAAGCGCCAGCACGATCAAGGCGTACGCGCTGAACTCATATCGCAGCATGCTTTCCATTTCGACGCAAGCGACGCCGCTGACGGAGAGGTAATAAATGGTGGCCGCGCAGAAATAGATCCCTGCGCGTACGGGCAGGCCGGCGCGGCGCCGAACCGCTGGAATAAATTCGCAAACTGCGACGGCAACGAGAAGCACGGCGCCCAGCGTCATCGACAACTGGCTCATTTCGGTAGGATTGTTTAGTGCCGGAACAAGCCAGCGATAACTTTCTGGTCTAACCACTGCAAGGTAATCGGGCACGATGCCCCAACCAGCCGCCTGTGTGCGCATGTAGAGGTCCCAGTGACCCCAGCGCACCTGGCACAGAGCGAAAAAAGCTATTCCCCCACAGGCTGCTACAAACGTCAACCCGACAGCTGCCCGGTTCTCACGAAGCCATTTGCGTGGTGTGAGCAAACCGCGCCATCCTGTTTGAAAAACTGAGCGCACCAAAGGAAACGCAGCGCACACAATCCCGATAATTCGCGTCGCGGACATAACCACCCCGTGCACGGCCGCCAAGACTTTCGCCGTGCGACCTTCCGCAGTGGTCCAATAGACGAAGCCAAACAGCGCCATTAGAAAGAGCGATTCCGAGTAAGCAGCGACGAGAAAGAACGCCGCGGGATTCGCGAGGATGAGCAGCGTCCCGCAAATCTGAAGAGAAGGCACAATTTTCCAGCGCCTGCAGAAAAGGAAAAAGTAAGTCCAAAAAAAACACGCAGCGAGCTGAGCGGTAATCAAAAGGGCTGTGCCGCTGTTAATCTTGAATGCATTTCGGAGCAACGCGGCGATTGCTGGGTATGCCGGAAAAAATGCGACATTTGAAACTTCCATCGCTTTGTGATCGATCGGTGGAACAATGGTCTGGTATCCGCGATCGATGATGTTCATGAACCAATAGCTGTCGTGTTGAACCAATGCGGAGTAGCGTTGGGCGATCGGCTCTTCTGGCGCAAGCAGAGCCACCGCCATTGTAACCTGTAAAATCGTGATGGCGCATCCCGCGAGCAGTGGCGTTAGGAACCGTGGCAAGCGGGTCATCAATCCATAATCGCAGAAGCCCGCGAGTCTGCTCGCGAAAGTCTCTTCGCTAAGCCAACGTTTCCGAGCGCGCTCGGCTACCTCGATCGGCAACTCAACGGGAAGAAAGCCGGCAGGACGCAAAGAATTTGTGAAATTTTGCGAAAAGACAATGTTGGGTTGCACGGGTTCCAAATGATTTCAGTGGCTGCGTTGGACGGCAATCGCGATTTGTTTATTCGCATGGACCTTCTTCCGCTTATCCACGCTCTTCATCGACAAATTTGCTGCCTCGCTAAGTACTCCGACGATCCAATTACGCGCCAGAGACGACCAACACGATTTCGCCTTTTGCCGGGTGTGCCTCAAAGTGTGCAAGCAATTCGGCAGGAGTGCCGCGACGGAATTCCTCAAACTTTTTTGTCAGTTCACGTGCGATGCACAGTTGCCGCTCCGGCATAATGCTGGTGCAAGACTGAAGTGTTTTCAGAATACGGTAAGGAGATTCAAAGAAAAGCGTGGTCTTTTCGCTTTCAGCCGCTACTCGCAATTCGCGCTCGCGTCGACCGCTTTTCACGGGAAGAAATCCCTGGAAGGAGAACTTGTTGGTCGAAAATCCGGAACCGAGCAACGCCGTGAGAATCGACGATGGTCCGGGGATTATGGTAAACGGAAGTTCGCGACTGATGCATTCGCGAATCAGGCGCATCCCTGGATCTGATAGCGCGGGGGTCCCGGCGTCTGTGATCAACGCAACGTTTTCGCCTCGGGCCAGGCGCTCGACCAACTCGGCCGTGCGCGCCGCTTCATTATGTTCGTGATAGCTAACGAAGGGCTGTTTGATCCCGAAATGTTTTAGTAATAACCCGGAATGGCGCGTGTCTTCCGCCGCTACTACGTCAGCGCTTTTTAAAACCTCTAGAGCCCGCAACGTGATATCGCCGAGATTACCAATCGGAGTCGCCACCACATAGAGCATTCCGTATCCTCGGTTCAAAGCTCGCCTCACGCCATCGAATCGGTGACGAAACGTTAGCAGCGCGCTGACGCGCTTTGGCCTACCAGCCCAAGACCTTGGCGAAAACCAACGGCGCAACGATTGTTGCGTCGGATTCGATCACGAACCGAGGCGTACCGACATTCAGTTTTCCCCAGGTGATCTTTTCGTTAGGCACCGCACCGGAGTACGAACCAAAACTGGTCGTGGAATCGCTGATTTGGCAAAAATAACCCCATTCCGGCACCGGCATGCTGACGACGTCCTGATTCAACATGGGCACAACGCAAATTGGGAAATCGCCTGCGATCCCTCCTCCAATTTGGAAAAAGCCGATGGACGAATCCTTTGATACCCGACAATACCAATCCGCGAGTCCGATCATGTATTCGATTCCAGAACGGATCGCCTGCACGTTTTTGACGGCTCCGGTAATGCAGCGCGCCGCGTAAATGTTTCCGAGGGTCGAATCCTCCCAGCCTGGCACAAATAACGGAAGCTCCTTGTGCGCGGCTGCGGCCATCCAACTATCGGCTGGATCGATTTCATAAAATTGCTTGAGGCGACATTCGCGCAAAATTCTGTAAAGGAATTCGTGTGGAAACTTTCTCTGGTTGTTCTCCGAGGCAGCGACCCATTCATCGAGCACTACCCGTTCAATCCGTCGCATGGCTTCTTCTTCCGGAATGCAAGTATCGGTGACGCGATTGAGGTGCCGCCGCAGGAGATCCTCTTCTTGTTGCGGACTTAGCTCTCGATAATTTGGAATCCGTTCGTATTTGCTGCGCGCGACAAGATTGAACAGATCTTCCTCCATGTTCGCGCCTGTGCAGGTGATGGCGTGCACTTTGTCGCGGCGGATCATTTCAGCGAGCGACACGCCGAGTTCGGCGGTGCTCATCGCGCCCGCCAAAGTAATCATCATCTTTCCGCCACGATCAAGGTGCGCAATGTAGGCGTCGGCTGCGTCTTTCAGCACCGCCGCGTTGAAATGCCGGAAATTGCGCTGAATGAACTCGCTGATGCTGCCCATCTTTTACATCACCAACTTCGCAATGGAGACCGTTACTTTTGATGCAAGAATTACGGTGCGTGGGTCAAGCGTTAATTGCATTTTTTTTTGAAATTTTTTACGGGATCGCCGCCAGGATAGGCGATGTCAGAACGGTCGGCATCACGCCGAGGAAAACAACTGCTACGGCAAGCACCACGACCGTAGCTCGCTGCAAAAAATCAGATCGCGCGTGCGCCATCAGTTGCGCAGCTGTCAGCGATCCTGCGTCGACAAAAATCGCTCTCAATACGAGAAGGTAGTAATAAAGGGAGATGAAACTGCCAACGAGGCCAAGCACAACGAGCCAAAGAAGCGCGTGATTTTCGCCAGCATGCAACGCGGCGCTGAACAAGTAGAACTTCCCGAAAAATCCGGCTAATGGCGGTATGCCCGCGAGCGACAACATGAACACTGCCATGCATCCCGCGAGCAATGGAGAACGGGAAGCGAGCCCGGAAAAGTCCGATAAATTGTCGCCGCCGGTTTCTCGCCGTACGACACCGACAACACCAAACGCGCCGACGAGCGTGACCGCATAAACCGTCGTGTAAAACAAAGCCGCTGAGAAGCCTTCGCGGTCACCGGCGACAAACCCAATTAATGTGTAACCCGCGTGTGCGACCGCGGAGTAGGCAAGCAGTCTGCGTACGTTCGATTGCGCAAGCGCGACGAGATTGCCAATGACAATGGATAAGGCCGCTAGTGCCGCAAGCACAGGCGACCAACCGGCCACCATCGCGTGCCACCCGGCGCTGCCATGCAAAGGTGCAAATCCAACGAGCACGATTTTTCCCAGGACAACAAACGAGGCAACCTTCGAACCCGAAGCAATAAACGCCGCGCTTGGGACAGGCGCGCCTTGATAAGCGTCAGGTGCCCAGAGATGGAAGGGCGCGGCAGCGATTTTGAACGCGAAGCCGACGAGCGTCATCACGATTCCGACCGCAAGCAGCGGCTGCACCGATGTCGTTGCCAGCTTCGTTGAAATTGCGGCGAGACCGGTTGCCCCTGACATCCCGTAAATCAGGCTTATACCAAAGAGTGTGAACGCGCTCGACGTGCTACCGAACAGAAAATATTTCAGACCGGCTTCGGCCGAGCGTACGTCCGTCTTGTCGAATGCGGCCATGACGTAAAGCGACAATCCGAGCAATTCGAGACCGATGAAAATCATTAGCAGTTCTTCACTGCCGACGAGTAGCATCAGGCCAACCGTCGCTAGAAGAACAAGCGCCAGATATTCGCCGGGATGGCGCGACGTTTTCTCTGCTTGTGTCAGCAGGATGACGAAAAATGCGAGCGCGAGGCAAATGATTTTGAACAGTGACGTAAGTGGCGAGATCACGAGCATTCCGCCAAACAACGTTTCGTTGCGCGGCAAGAATAGGACTGCCACTATCGCAACGATGATTCCCAGCGCTGCAACAAATGCGCACCCTGATGTTGCGCGTTTTATAGAGAGACTGATCGAGAGGACGACGAGAGCGGTCAGAACCACGACGGCTTCAGGCGAGGCAAGTTTGAGAAGCTCCAGGTAGGACATCGTTAAAGGGTTGATGCGTCGCGGCGCTGATGACGCCGCACCCGTTTCATTTCAAAAACCTCATCGTTTCGACCGCTGGCATGATGCGGTCCAGCAACAGTCTGGGATAAACGCCGACGGCGAGTGTGGTTAGCATCAGCATGCAGGCGCCGATCTTCTCCGGGATCGTGATCGGGTTGAACTCTTCCCGATTTAATGCCGTACCTTTGGCAACCTCGCCTCGGGCGCCTTTCTCACCGAAGAACGAAAGCTTTAGCGCGCGCAATGTAAACGCAGCGACGAGAACTATCCCTGCTCCCGCGATCCATACCGCAATCGGAAATATTTTCCATGTGCCGATGAGAATGGTGATCTCGGCCGCGAATCCGCTGAAGCCGGGAATACCCATCGAGGCAGCCGCTGCGACTACGAAAGTAAACGCCGCGAAGGGCATTACATGGCTCAAATTCATTTCAGAAAGCGCATCAAGTTCACGCGTGTGCGTCCGCCAATAGATCATGCGTCCTGCGACAGCGAACAGGAGGGCCGCGATGACGCCGTGTGAGAACATTTGCAAAACTGCACCGGAAACGCCGAGGGCGTTGGCCGTTGCAAAACCAAGTAGTACGAAGCCCATGTGGCTCACGCTGGAATAACCAATTACAAATTTCAGATCACGTTGGCGAAGCGCCACCGCCGCGGCATACACGATTCCGATCACTGCAAGCACAGCAATCCATTTGCTCCACATCTGAAATCCTTGTGGAAAAAGATTCATCGCGACGCGGAGACCGGCGTAAGAGCCAAGCTTCATCACAATTCCGGCAAGCAACATCGAACCCGCAGTCGGAGCAGCGGCATGACCAGTCGGCGCCCAGGTGTGCAACGGCCAGATGCCGGCCAGCACAGCAAAGCCGAGAAACAACACCGGGAACGCCCACGATTGCAGTTGCGGCGAAAATTCGAACTGCGACAACTGATTCAGGTCCAATGATCCCCCATCGACATAAGCGACCAATATCCCAACAAAAACGAACATCCCGCCGAAGAAGGAATACAGGGTAAGCTTCATCGCGCCGTATTCCTTGTTCGTCGAGCCGAAGATCGCGATGAGAAAATATTTCGGCACAATCACCAGCTCGTAGAACACAAACAGCAAAAACAGATCCGCACTGAGGAACACGCCGTAGCACCCAGCCACCACCAGCAAAAGCCAGAAAAAGAATTCGTTCTGCCGATTTTCCACATCCCATGAAAATAACACCGTGGCTCCTGCTGAAATACCGGTGACAAGAACCATCGTCAGACTAATGCCATCGAAGGCCAGATGGTAATTCATCCCGAGCGGCGGAACCCAGGGCACGCGCACGATTGTTGTGAAGTGCGCCAGATCCGAAATAGGCGTACCGACGAACACGAGCGTGCCCAGTGCTAAACCGGCAATTGTCGCAAGCAGCGCAATCCAGCGAGCACAGTTACGCGGCAAAAACAGCGCCAGAACCGCGGCGGCAAACGTGAGGTAAATCGTCCAGGCAATCATGCGCTCATTCGCAATGAATCAACCAAGCAGTCGCGCCATTTGAACGACGGTGCTGTTGAAAATATTAAAGATGAATTGTGGCGCGATGCCGATGGCGAACATGAGCAGTGTTACGGGAATCACGACGAGTTTTTCGCTCCCCAAAAGATCGGGAAAAGCGCTGCAACCTTCTGCGAGTGGTCCACTGAAAAGAGATTGCATCGCTCGCATAAAAACCATGGCTGTGATCAGCAGTCCAATCACCGCAATGGCTGTGAAAGCCGCTGCCATTGCAAAAGAGCCTTTAAAGATCAAAAACTCGCCAATAAATCCGTTCAACCCCGGCAAACCGAGAGAGGAAAACATGGCGACGCTCATCCAACCGCATAGCAGCGGCGTCCGCTGCATCAGCCCACCGAAATCGGTGATACCAAGCAGACCGCGCCGTTGTTCGAGCAGGCCCACAAAGTAGAAAAGCGTGGCCGCCGTAACGCCGTGATTGAAGATCTGCATGAACACCCCGCTCAGTGCAGCCTGCGTGTCGATCCCAACAGCAACAGCAGGTGACGCGGCTAACGCAAACAGACCAAGCATGCAGTAGCCAAGATGGTTGATCGACAGATACGCAATCATCCGCTTCAAATCGCGCTGCGCCCATGCAGCCAGCGGTGCGAAAACGATCGAGCAAACCACCAGCGCAAGCAGCCATGGGCCGATGATTTTGATCTCGTTAGGAAATAACGGAAGCAACAGGCGCACAAAACCATAAACGCCCATTTTTGATAGCAGACCGGTGAGCACCATGGACACACCGGTCGGCGCGGTTTGATAGGCGTCCGGCAGCCACGTGTGGAACGGAAACAGCGGCACTTTCACCGCAAGGCCAACAAAAATTCCGGCAAAAGCGAACCAGGCGACGTTTCCCTTGAGCAAACCGTTCTTTCCAAGACCCGCCAGAGTAGCGAAGTCGAACGTGCCCTTCGCTAGGTAAATCCCAAGAAACGAAAGCAACATGGCGACGCTTCCGAGAAACGTGTAAAGAAAGAACTTTGTCGCGGCGCGATCGCGATTTTCACCACCCCAGATTTTGATTAATAGAAAACCCGGGATCAGGCTCATTTCGTAAAACAAGAACCACAGAACGAAATTTTGCGCAGTGAAAGTGCCGTAGAGCGCGGACTGCATCACCAGCATAGTCACGTAGAACGCGCGGCT
>DATARG010000029.1:0-3849 GCA_036264275.1 Candidatus Udaeobacter sp.
CGAGGGCGGAAATTCCTGCCCAAATTATGTAAACAGCTGGACGCGCCTGTAACGTTCGATCGAGATGGTTTCCGTACCAGTCACGGAACCGATCGAACGTGCGATCGACCCAGCCTTTGAACCCGTGTTCGACATGGTGAGGCGGCAAGAGGTACGACGACATCATGGGGGACAGAACCAGGGCTACCACACCCGAGATGAAAACTGCGCCGGCCAGTGTAAGAGCAAACTCCCGGAAAAGTGCGCCGGTCAGACCGCCCTGTAACGCGATCGGCGTATAGACCGCGGCCAGAGTGATCGTCATCGCAATGATCGGACCGATCAGTTCACGAGCGCCGACCAGGGCGGCGTTCAGGCGCGACATTCCTTCGGCGATATGACGTTCGACGTTTTCGACGACGACGATTGCGTCATCCACCACCAATCCCACCGAGAGCACAATCGCCAGCAAAGTAAGCAGGTTCAGCGTGAAGCCGAAGATCTGCATCAAAAATAGCGCGCCGATCAAAGAAATTGGAATGGCAACGATCGGCACTACGACTGATCGGAACGACCCGAGGAATAAAAAAATCACTATCATCACGGTGAGCAATGTGGTGATCAGCGTCTTTACAACTTCGTGAATCGCGTCGTTGATGTAGGCGGTGGCGTCGTACGCCATTTCGGCGCTCATCCCGGTCGGCAGTTCTTTCTTGATCTGCTCCAATTCCACCCGGACGCGCTTGATTACGTCGACAGAGTTAGCGTTCGGCAGCACCCAAATCCCCATGAACACTGCTTTCTGCCCGGAAAAACGGACCTCGGTATTGTAGTCCTCAGCTCCGAGAACTACATCGGCGATATCGCCCAGTTTGATCAGTGTGTTTTTGTCCTGGCGGACTACCAACTGTTTAAATTGGTCAGCCGTATGCAAATCCGTGTTCGCCGTCAGATTGACTTGAAGAAGCGAGCCCTTGGTGTTGCCGACCGCCGCGAGGAAATTGTTTTTGGCCAAAGCATCGCGCACCTGAGAAGCACTGATGTTCAACGCCGCCATTCGTTCCGGCTTCATCCAGATCCGCATGGCAAACGTGCGACCGCCTAGGATATCCGCTTTCTGTACGCCTCCGACCGCGGTTAGTCGAGGCTGGACCAGTCGAACGAGATAGTCTGTGACCTCGTTAGGCTGAAGAATGTTCGAGGTGAAGCTGAGGTAAGCCGAAGCAAACTGCGAATCGGCGGCCTGAATGGCGATGACCGGGATTTGCGATTCCGGGGGCAGATTATTCCGGATCGCATCTACTCTCGAGCTGATATCTGACAGCGCTTTGTTCGCGTCGTAGTTGAGCTTCAACCGCGCGGTGATGGTCGAAAGGCTCGGCGTGCTTTGTGACTGGATGTAATCAATGCCGTCGGCAGCTGCAATCGCCCGCTCAATTGGCGTGGTGATAAATCCGCGCACCAGTTCTGCATCGGCGCCGACATATACGGTCGTGACCGTGATGGCGGCGATGTCACTGCGGGGATACTGGCGAACGTTAAGCGTCTTCATCGCCTGCAATCCTGCGATGAGAATCACGAAGCTGACGACCATCGCCAGCACCGGGCGCCTGATAAAAAGGTCGGTAAACGATTTCACGTCGATTCTGCCCTCACGAATCCACCGGTTTCGGATCTAATTGCGGCTTCGGCGAAAGCTCATTGTTGATTGTCACCGGCATTTTATTTCGCAATTTGAAAACGCCCGTGCTCACGATGGTTTCGCCGGCTTTCAGTCCCTGCGTTATCGCAATGAAATCGCCGCGGGCTTCGCCGACTCGCACAAACTGTTGCCGAATTGTTTGCGATTCCTTACCTGTCTTCGGATCTTTGTATTTCTCAATCACAAAAACCGAATCGCCAAAAGGAGCATACGATACCGCGCTTCCAGGAATGACCAGCGTCTTGCCTTTTTGCGGAAGAACAACATCGACTTTTGCAAACATTCCCGGGTGTAGCACGTGATCCGGATTTTCAAGCGTCCCTTGTACGCTGACATTCCTCGTCACTGCGTCCACCATCGAGTTAATGGCCGTGATTTTTCCTTTAAATTCGTGTCCAGGCACTGCATCGGTGCGCACTTGAATTTCCAGCCCGGGCTTAAGCTGAGAAACGTTTTGCTGAGGCAATGCAAAATCGACATACACCGGGTCGAGCGCGGTGAGCTGGACAACCTGCTGACCGGCGTTGATCATTTGGCCTACGTTCGCCTGGCGAATACCAAGCTGTCCGTCGAATGGCGCAATAATTGATTTCTTCGCGATGTTGGAGCGCATCTGATCCACAATCGCGTTCTGTCGCGTGAATTTTGATTGAGCAGAATCGAACTCGGCGCCTGAAACGACCTTCTTGATGGCAAGATCGCGAGCTCGCTCGAGATCGGTCTTCGCCAACTGCGCGTCAGCTTCTGCAGATCGCAAAAGTGCTTCCTCTTGTGACGCATCGAGTTTCATGAGCACTTCGCCCTTTTTGGCCTCGGCGCCATTTTTGAAATTGATTTCGCTCACAACTCCGGCGAGCTCTGTGGAAACGACAGCACCCTGCACTGCCGAAATCGACCCAATAGAAGATAAAATCGGCGCCCAATCTTCTTCTTTCACCACCGCGCTCGAAACTGTCGTCGCCGGAGGCGCCATTTGAGCGGCCATCGCGCCCATGGCGCGAATCTGCAGCGCCTTAACGTCGATCAGCAAAAGAAACAACGCCAGCAGGGCAAAAACCGCGCCAGAAGTTGTCCGTCCAGAGCGGAATCGTCGAAACGCGACGAATCCAAACCAGACAACCAATGTGGTTACGGCGCCAATAACAACGATCATCATTGCGGTCTTGACGAGGATTAGACCGATCACTGCAACAACGAACAGAACAGTGGAAAACACCGGCCAGATCCAGCGGATCCGACGCTTTTGCTTTTGTTTGAGAATAGTTGGTTTCAAAACGTCATGCATAAGCGAGTTCCGACTCCGGGCTGAGCAACAAGCGCCACAATCTGCGCGTCACCTGTAATTGTCGCTCCCTCCGCTCTTTTGCGGTCATTTCCTGTGGACGCAACACATCGAGCATCAACATCCCGCGTGCGACGGCGAAAATTAATTCCGCCAATTCCATTGGCGAAAGGCCACGCGTCGTGTTGCGAGCCTCCGGCGCCCTGCTGATCAGTTCGGTGACGCCGGCCATGGCGGTTTCCAAAACATCGCGCACCAAATCGGCGACGCGCGGATTTCGCGACGCTTCTGCATAGAGGTCCACAACGAATGCAGAGACCACTCGCGTCGCCTCCTCACAGCAATGAGCGGTGAACAGAATTTCCAGCGACTCGAGTAGCGTCGGCGCTTGTTTGGCGCGCTGCAGCATTTCAGAAATTTCTTTTTTGTGGCGGTCCGCCATGGCGGATATGACCGCCTCTTTGTTCTCAAAATAACGATAGATCAATCCGACACTGATCCCGGCCTCAGCGCTAATGTCGTGCATGCTGGTTTGGTGAAAACCGCGCTTGGCGAAGCAAACAAGGGCTGCATCCAGGATCTGGCAACGCCGGTCGGACACGGAATCTGTCTGGGGTTGTGGCATAGGTCTGGGAAGATGAATGAACGTTCATTCATTGTCAAATCAGACGTCAATAGCCAATTCCTTAGGTAAAAACTGACGCTGTTGGCGCTTAAAAATAGTCGTGCGAGTCCCTCAAGGACGCCGCGCTACGCTGAAAGCTCTGGCGCTCGCGCAGCGCGATAGCCCTGTCTTATTCTAAATGTCCGCGCCATCAGGATTTCGTTCCCCAATGTGCTTCCACGGAGTGCGAAACAACTGGAACGGATTGCGCCGCCGGGTCGA
>DATARG010000082.1:0-2795 GCA_036264275.1 Candidatus Udaeobacter sp.
AAATTGGCAGCCGACAACGGACTAAACTATCGCGCCGGTCAGATAGTGGTGAGTAATGGTGCGAAGCACGCGTGCTACAATGCAATCCTCGCAACCTGTCAACCGGGCGATGAAGTCATAATCCCAGCCCCCTATTGGGTCAGCTACCCTGACATGGTGCGGTTAGTCGGCGCCGAGCCCGTGATCGTGCCAACCAGCGAGCGCAATGCCTGGAAAATGCGCCCGGAAGATTTCGAAAACGCGATGACGCCACGCACGAAGATGTTGATCATGAACACCCCAGGCAATCCAACGGGCTCTGTTTATACGCGCGAAGAATTGGAGGCAATCGTCAACGTCGCTGCCGAAGAAGACATTTACATTTTGTCCGACGAGATATACGAGAAGCTTGTTTACGACGAGGCCAAACATGTGAGCATCGGTTCGCTCTCGAAGGAAGCGTACGACCTCACAATCACCATCAACGGATTTAGCAAATCCTACGCGATGACAGGTTGGAGACTCGGTTATCTCGCCGCGCCTGATGCGGTCACGAAAGCCGTCGATTCAATCCAGAGCCATACTAGTTCGAACCCGTCGTCCTTTTCGCAATACGGAGCTGTTGCGGCGCTCAAAGGCGATCAACAACCGATTGCCGATATGCGCGAGGAATTCGATATGCGCCGCAACTACATGTTTGACCGCCTTTCGAAGATTTCCAATGTCACCGCGGTTAAACCGCAGGGCGCATTTTATATCTTGGTAAATATTAGCCAGCTTGGCCTAACCTCTCAGAACTTCGCCGATCGGTTGCTGAGCAAAGCCAACGTCGCCGTCGTGCCCGGCGCTGCTTTCGGCGACGATCGCACTGTTCGCTTCAGTTACGCGACGAGCCTTGACGTGATCAAAAAGGGTCTGGATCGCTTCCAGGATTTTTGCCGGACCTTGTAATTGCAGATTGCAAATTGCCGATGTCAAATTTCGGCGTGCTTGCTTCCAATCTGCAATTTGACGTCTGAAATCTGCAATGGGTTATCTCGCCCTAATTCTCCACGCGCATCTTCCGTTCGTTCGGCATCCGGAGCACGAGCATTTCCTCGAGGAAGAATGGTTGTTTGAGGCGATCACTGAAACGTACGTTCCGCTGCTGCGCATGATGCAGCGCCTGACAGATGATGGTGTGCCGTTCAAACTCACGATGTCGATTACGCCGACGCTTTGCGCCATGCTTGAGGACCCGCTGTTGCGCGAGCGTTACGTGCGACATGTTGAGCTCTTGATCGATCTTGCTGCGCGCGAACGAAAACGAAATCGAAAAGATCCGCAGTTCCGCGAGCTGGCTGATTTTTATTTTGGTTTTTTTTCAGAAACTCGCCGCCTGTTCGTGGATGAATGGAAATGCAATCTGCTATCGGTCTTTCGAGAGTTGCAACAAACGGGCGCGTTAGAAATCATCGCCAGCGCCGCAACACACGGGTTGCTGCCGATTCTCCAGCAGCAATCTGCTCGCGCAGCCCGTGCGCAGGTTTTGATCGGACGCGACGTGCATGTCGAACTTTTCGGCAGAGAGCCGGCAGGGTTTTGGCTGCCCGAATGCGGTTACGCTCTCGGTTTGGAAGGGATTCTGCAGGAAACGAATCTTCGGTGGTTCGTTCTCGACGCACACGGATTGATCTTCGGAACACCGTGCCCACGCCGATCCATGTACGCTCCGTGTTATACAGCAGCTGGGCCAGCGGCTTTCGCGCGCGATCCACACGTTAGCCGCCAAGTCTGGAGTGCGCAGGAAGGATATCCTGGCGATCCCGTTTACCGGGAATTTTATCGTGACATCGGTTTCGATCTGCCCTTCGAACATTTGGGACCGATCATGCGTGGAACCAGAAAATTCTCTGGCGTGAAATACCATCGGATCACCAAATGCGGCGTTGAGAAACAGTTGTATGACCGGGCAAAAGCCGAAAAAACGGCAGCACAACACGCAATCCAATTTTTGGAACAAGGTCGTGAGCAGATTCAAAAAATCGGCGAATTCGGTTTTGAGCCGATTGTTGTCGCTCCGTTTGACGCAGAATTGTTTGGGCACTGGTGGTTCGAAGGACCGATTTTTCTGGAACAATTCATTCGGGAGGCAGCAAAGGAACGAGATTTTCGGCTCACGGTGCCAAGCGAATATTTGGCGGCGCATCCGACGCAGCAAATCGTTCAGCCCGCAGCTTCCACATGGGGTGAAAACGGCCATCTTGCCGTCTGGCTCGACCCGAGTAACGCCTGGATCTATTCGCAACTCCAATCCTCAATAGACCGCATGACCAAGCTCGCGCAGCAGCACAGTAACACGGTTATTAAGCAACTGCCCCGGTTGCCGGTCGCGGGAATGGCAGGCGAAGCGCCTGCCCTGCAATTTACGGATCGCGTGCTCAAACAACTCGCGCGCGAGCTGTTGCTGGCGCAATCAAGTGACTGGGCATTTCTAATGAAAACCGGGACTGCGCGGGATTACGCGACTCAACGCACGATCGATCACTTTGTCCGCTTCAACCGTTTGCACGATCAGTTTGTTGCAAACAGTCTCGATGAAGAATTTTTGGGCGACTGCGAATGGCGAGACAACATTTTTCCGAATGTGAACTGGCACTACTATGCTTAAATCGCAGATCGTCGGTCTTTTTTCCCAGATTGTTACTTGGGTTTCTTGTGTCCTTTTTGTCGCAATCTCCGCGGCAGAAGAATCGCCCGGTCCAATCTCTTCAGCGACGCCGGGGGAATCACCTTCGTCCTCAATGTCGCCGGAACAATCTGTATCGCCCTCGCTC
>DATARG010000130.1:0-2783 GCA_036264275.1 Candidatus Udaeobacter sp.
TCGCATCACAGTGCTCCACAATTCGTTGCGCGCGTGACGATGGTGAATGCGAATTTCATCACGCGACTGCGCGGAATAATGGTGACGGATGATAACCACGGGAGAGAAAAACACGTCGTAACCTGCTGCTACACATTGAAGGCCGTAATCTGGCTCTTCGTACATATGAAAGAATCGCGGTTCGAAGCCGGGCAATTGAAGATAAACCGATCGCCGCAGAACCGCGCCCGAGTTAGCAAACGAACGCGTTAAATATTCCGAGCCGACCTCCGGCTGCGCTAGCGTTTCGGGATACTCGTCGCTGCGTTGAGGAAAATGCAACACTGCTAGTTTGGGCCTTTGTTCAAAAAACGGAACGATGCGGTCGATGCAATCCGCTTCTTCAGGATAACTGTCGTCATCCAAAGCCAGCACCAAATCACCTCTTGCCTCGCGCATCATGCGATCGCGTGAAGCTACTGAACCCAAGGCAACATCATTCACAAACAGACGCGCTTGCGGAAATTCTGAGTGAGCCTCTCGGACGAAATCGGTACCGCAGCCATCCATCGTGATAAGCACCTCGAGTGGGACCGGATTTAATTTCTGCAAAGCACTGCAAGTGCGACGCAGATCAACTAGGCGCCCTTGCGTTGTAATCATTACCGAGACAGTCATCAACGCCTACTGCATCAAAACTCGTGTAATTGGATCCAACGTTTTCGAAATCGTGAAACACACGATCTTTGTCGGCAGGCGTTTTTATCACCTACCACGATTTCGCAGAGCGCGGTGAAGCCGGCGCCGAAATTTGCCCGAGAGTGCGTGCCTTTCCTCATTGAGAACCGCCATCCAAGCGCCTAAGCGACCGAGGTGCCTGCGATGATGTTGCAATCGGGCAATCGTGAAAGGGCGTGAATAGCTGTCGAGATCAAACACGAATGGTTTATGTCCACAAAAATGAGCCGCACGCGGACGACGAATGCTCTGCGGGAAGCGCCAACCGCTATCCGCGCAATCAAATTTGAGTTCGTCTATACCATGATGTGCCCGCACATGTTGTAGATTGGACATATAACTTCTGATTTCACCGCGTTGCGTCATTGAATTAACAAAATAATTTAGCAGCGGCTGGTCCGCAAAATCAGCAAACAAGCCTGGTACGTCCTTGCCCCAGGACTCCACCTCCATCCATCTTTCGAATGGGATGACATTTCGTTTGCACGCGAACACACCAGCAGAAAAGTAGGCGTTGCCACGCCAATCGAAATCAGAATCAAAGCGAACAAGCTTCACCGGGTCGAAATAGAAGTGTCGTAGCCACGATGGGACCTGTGTCGCATCGCCTGGTATCGAAATTTCGCTCCAGAAAATGTGAAAATCGACGTCGGTGCGGACGCAAGGAGTAAAATCGCCCCAAACAATCGCGTCCGAATCCAGCCATACGTAAAATTCAAAAGGTCCTTCCCACATCGCCGCATGCTTGGCGCGAGCATTCTCGCTCATTACTTTGCGCATCGCTTCAGATGGCAATTCGGAAACGCGCAATACGATCACGTCGTACTGTTTCTCCAAATCCGAAACATCAAAATCGCCATCGACAGTCAGACATATCGGAATGTTGGGACAGTAATGTCGCATGCTTGCAAGTGTGGCCTGCACCATGAATTTGTCTCCAGCATGGCAACCGGTGACAAAACCAAACGGTGCCTGCAATTTCACGGCATTAAAGCTGATTGCTCAATGAGACGCGTTTGCTTGGTATAGAGGCAGGCGTCATATACGCGACCAAACGCTGCTGCAAATCGACCCTTCGCATTTCGATCGGCAACGAGCTTGCTTCCGGCATTGCCAAGCTCATTTCGAAGCTTTTCGTTATGGCGGAGTTTCTGGATCGCGGTTTTAAATGCATTTGCGTCGAGGACGTCACATAGAATTCCTCCTTCATCCGGAACGGCTTCGGGAATTCCGCCGGTCCGAAACGCCACCACCGGGATACCGCAACTCATTGCCTCAATCAGTGTCAATCCGTAGGTTTCCATTAATGATGGACTAACAAAAACGTCGGCCGCATTGAAGAGCATCGCCCGTTTCACCCGATCAGCAACGCCACCCGTTAGTTGAACTTTAAGACTTACTGGGATTTCGAGATTCCCTTCGCCGGCGAGCACGACGAGCACATTTTCGAGTTCAGACAATCCCGCAAGTTGCTCCAACAACCAGCGAATGTTCTTGTTCGAATCCGTTAGTGAAGCCGCTCCGGCCGCAATTACGAAGGCATCCCTCGGGATGCCAAGCTCAGCGCGACATTGCGTCTTGTCCTGCGGTTTGAAGACGCCCGTATCAATTCCGGGAGGAATGACTCGAGCGCGGCCGCAGGTTCTGACGATCGGACTACGGTCAGCGAGATTGGCCAACCATTGGCTGTTCGCGACAAACTGAACGCGTCGGCTTCGGTAGGTCTGCAATTTTCGTCGTTGCTCGTCCTTTGCCAAAACGCGATTCAACGGCGTCTTCAAGATCGGACATGGCGCGCAGCTCTCCGTAAAACGATCGCACCCCCGATAAAGGAAACACCCACCTGTGAAGTGCCACATATCGTGCAAAGTAACAACCACACCTATCTCGCTTGGTAGTGTCTCCAGCCAACTAGGAATGTTGAACCAATCTGCAACCGTGTGCAGATGCACTAGATCAAAATCTTGTATCTGCTCGGCAGGCACCGGTAACAAGGGTCGCCGCGTCCCATGCCACGGTTCGGTTGAAAGCGAGACATACGCTTTTCGGATAACACGATCCAAGAG
>DATARG010000160.1:0-2343 GCA_036264275.1 Candidatus Udaeobacter sp.
CCAATCCGCTTTCCGAAAAAGAACCGGCGAAATATTGTTCGCCAGGGACCACGCGATGATACTCCGGCTCCGGCGGGACGGCATTCCACGCGCGTTCGACTGCGTCCCCGGTCCGATTGGCATAAACGCAACTTCCTGACCAGTGTTTTGATTCCATCGCTGTTCGTGAAGCGGTCGGGCGAATACGTGCCGCCACAATTTCCGAAGGTTCGCGACGGCGAGATCTGCATTACCTGGATCGGGCATGCTTCGTTTCTCATCCAAACGCACGAGGTAAACATTTTGATCGATCCAATTTGGTCGAAATGGCTCAAGGTCATCAAACGATTGAAACAGCCTGGTTTCGAAATCCATCATTTGCCGTCCATAGACTTCGTACTAGTGACGCATGCGCATTTTGATCATCTCGACCGGCGCACGCTGCGCCGCGTAGCTTCGGATCAACCCATTGTGGTTCCAACGGGCGTGGGAAACTTAGTTCACGATCTGGGATTTCACATCGTGCACGAGCTCGACTACTGGCAAACCGTCGAGCTCGGGCCAATCAAGATTTCACTCACGCCTTGTCACCACTGGGGAGCCCGATTTCTTGCGGATTTGCACCGCGATTTTGGAGGGTTTGTGGTTGCCTCGAACGGCCGCACGATTTTTCATTGTGGCGACACAGCTTATTTCCCGGGCTTCAAGGAAATTGGCGATCGCTTCAAGGTGGACCTGGCGTTGCTTCCCATCGGCGCTTACGAAGCGCCTACAGGCCGTGAAGTTCACATGAACCCCGAAGAAGCGGTAAGGGCTTTTCTGGAACTCGGCGCCAAGAAGTTAATCCCGATGCATTACGGGACATTCCCTCTCGGCTTCGAGCCGCTCCACGAACCGCCGCAGCGATTGCTTGCAGCGGCGCGCGCGCATGGAATCGAGGAAAAGGTGCTTGTGATGACCGAGGGGAAACCCGTCGTGCTGTAAAATATTTTTTGGCCACGGATGAACACAGATGAAACACGCATTCATGGATTGCTTTTTCTGCATCTGTGAAAATCCGTGTTAATCAGTGGCAAAATGCCCTGGGTGCGTTTTCAGCCGGCCTAATCGTCCTTCTCTTCTGCCTCATCCTGCTCTGGCACAATCCGCTCGTCTTTTGGAACGACGATTATGAGTTGTCGGTGCTGCCTGTGTTCGCCGACATGGCGCGCAGTTGGTCCGAGGGTCATTGGCCGATATTAAGTCCGTATTCATGGGTCTGCGGCAATCTCGCCGGCGAATTTCAGTACGGCACGTTTTCGGTGTTTGTGAACGCCGTCGTCGTTTTGGTCTGGAAATTTCCGTTCACATTTTCGCAACAGGCCGCCGCGGTTTCGATCATGCACCTGTTTGTTTTGGCAATTGGCGCATTTCTTCTTGCGCGTGATCGCAAATTTTCAATTCCGTTATCGCTCTTTGTTGCGCTAATCGCTTCGCTTAACGGTTGGATCATTTGTTGGGGCGCGACCGATTGGTTCGGTGCTCTCGGTGCCTTCACCTGGTTGCCATGGGCATGGTGGGGAGCGGAGCGCGCTCTGGATTCGCGGCGAACCAAATGGCGATTTCTTTGGCCCGCGCCTTTCGTTTATCTGCTCGTCACGGGCGGATTTCCGTACACCGTTTTAATGCTGGTGCTCCTCATCGCGTGGTTATCGATCAAGTCACTGGTCCAAACTCGCAAGATTTCGTCGATTCTGCCCATGCTCGTGGGTGTAGCGCTCGGTTTCGGCCTTTCCGCACCCGCATGGCTGGCGCTGCTTGATCTGGTCCGGGGTTCAGCGCGGGAATTACAGTCAGCGACAGCACATTGGCAGTGGCGTGTTCCGCCTGCGGCGCTGCCGGGACTAATTCTTCCATCATGGACGGTAAACTGGACTGATTTTTCGTCGCGCGGTCGCCCGCATACAGCGGCCGAATTGACTGGCGGCCTGGTCGCTGCCGCCGCGCTTATCGCCGGATTTATCTGGCATCGGCGACAACTCGTTAGGCAAATCAAATGGGAGTTGGTACTGCTTTTAATTGTGCTCCTGCTCTGTATGACTCCAACGGCTGGCTTGTTCCGTTGGAGTTTTCGGTGGCTGCCCTTTTTTCATCTTGTACTGGCTATTTGTGCGGCGGAAGTCTTGCGTCAAAGGCTGTGGTCACCGGCCCCGGCTTCAGTGGCGCTTGGCTTGGCCGTTGTGACAGGGATCGCTGCATTGATGTTTCACACCGGAGGCACCTATGCTTTTCCGCTAACATGGATTTTCCTCGGACTGGCTACGGTTTGGTTTTGTTTCGAATTGCTGCTGCGGAGTTCGGAATCTTGCTCGTGGGCACCCGCGG
>DATARG010000223.1:0-4416 GCA_036264275.1 Candidatus Udaeobacter sp.
GTTTGTTGCGCCATTTGTTCGTACGGGATCGCCGAATCTTCGCTGGCTGAAACATACGGCATCAGATGGCTGAGAAGATCTGCTTTGCCGGCCAGCGCGCACTCTTGCGTGAAACGCTCCAGAGCCTGCCGCAAAAGTAGGGCTGCCCATTCACGGTCATAGAGTTCTTCAGGTTGCCATTTCGTTGTACGCGCAATTTGCGCCTCCGCGTCTGATGTGGCCTGATTGTCCAGGCTCGTTAGGATCATGCCCCCGCCGCGTTTCAAAGCCCGTCCATGATCGTGTACGTCGGCCACGAAATGTTTTAACGTGCCGAGGAGAAAAGAACGGAACCGTCCCTTCTCACGGTCTGCGCGTGCGTATGCACGAGTCTCGATCAGGTCAGCGAAAAAGCCCTGGATCAAATCCCGTGCATCGTCGGGGTTACATCCTTGTCTTCGCAAGAAGGAGTACAAGGGACGCCAATAAATTTGGCATAATTCCGAGAGCGCATTGAAGGCGTGGGCGGAAACGGTCGCCGAATTGCCTGCTTCGAGCACTATTGACCAACGAGTCGAGGCGAATGATTCAAACCGACTTTCCGCCTCGCCGCGGGGGGGCACCGGCGCTGCTTTCACGTGTGAACGACAATAAGTAACACGTGGCTTAGTGGCAAGACATAAGCAATCTGGGACAGTGCAGCCCCTTTCCCTCGCTCGCATCACGGGAAAACCGCCTTAGATTCCAGGTTTAGGAATGATCTCGCTGCAGAAACGTTTCCTATTCGTTCACATTCCAAAAACAGCCGGTAACTCGATTCAGAGCGTTCTGCGCAATTATTCAGAGGATGAACTTGTCTCTCTACGAAAGGAGCAGGATGGGATCGAGCGCTTTGGACTACGCAATCCAAAGTATAAAGTCAAGAAACACTCCACGTTGAGCGAGTATCATGACGCGTTGGGGGACGAGCAATTTGGGAGGCTATATAAATTCACCTGTGTGCGAAATCCGTGGGATCGAATGGTATCGTATTATTTCACCCCAACGCAAAATGCCGAAACCTGGGATCGGAAAAAATTTCGCGGAATAATTTCCAAAGCTGTATCGGTGGCCGACTATTTGCGACTGGACGACGGCGAACAAGATCCGTTCGCCAACGTCAATTACATCATGCGCTTCGAAAATCTGGCCGACGATTTTTGCGCTGTGTGCACGGCAGTTGGCATTTCGCCGCCAACTCTGCCGCAATACAACCGTTCAAGTCGCGACCATTACTCAAAATATTACGATGACGAACTCCGCGAATTCGTGCGGGCGCGATTCGCTTCGGAGATCGAGAGGTTCGATTACAACTTCGAAGAGCGATAAACGCAAAACTTGTTACGCGGGTCCAGCGCCTCGCGTGATCTTTGGTCCGTCTTTTGTATCGCGCACTTCCCAGCCGAGTGCGGAGATCCGCTTGCGTAGTTCGTCGCTGCGCTTCCAATTCTTTCCGCGCCGTGCGTGCTCGCGCTCTTCGGCCAGCTGTGCCACTTCATGCGGAACGGCGACCTCGGCTTCAGCTTCAAGATCAAGAACGGTATTGATCCGTTTCCACCACTCGAGCCACGCCTTTGCCGAAGCCGCGTCCATTTCGTTTTGATCCATCGCACGATTGGTTTCACGAATGGATTCGAATAGAAAGCCGAGCGCAGCAGAAATGTTGAGATCGTCATCCAGGGCATCTTCAAACGCACTGCCCGGAAGTTGCGCGGTCTGTGTCGGTTGTTGAATCTTTTCGCATTCCGCGACGCCACGCAGCCGCGCCAGCCATTCATCGATTCGGGCTAACGACTCGCGGGCCTCATTCATTCCTTCCCATGTGAAATTCAGCGGCACGCGATAATGCACACGCAGAAGCCCGTAGCGGAGCTCGCGCCCGGTGTAACCCTTCGCCAGAACATCCGGCACGGTGTAGAAATTGCCTAACGACTTCGCCATCCTCTGGCCGTCCACCAGCAAATGCGCGCAATGCAGCCAGTAACGCACGAACTTCTTTCCGCTCACGCCTTCGCTCTGTGCGATCTCCGCTTCGTGATGCGGAAAAATGTTATCGACGCCTCCGCAATGGATGTCGATCTCTTCCCCTAGCAAAGTCATGGACATCGCGCTGCACTCGATGTGCCAACCGGGACGGCCCGGCCCCCACGGCGAATTCCACTCCACGTCGCCGTCTGCTTCGTCCCGGGCCTTCCACAAGGCAAAATCGCCAATGTGTTCCTTGTCGTATTCGTCGTGTTTCACCCGGCCTGTCGATTGCAACTGCGTGAGATCGAAATGCGCGAGCTTTCCATAATCCGGAAATTTGTTGATGCGGAAGTAAACGGATTTGTCATCGGCCTCATAGGCCAACCCTTTTGAAATCAGCGTAGCGATCATCTCGATCATTCTGTCGACATAACGCTGGTTGGTGGCAGCGGGATACTCGTCCGCACGCTTAATACGCAAAGTGTCGGCGTCTTCGAAAAAAGCCGCTTTGAATTGTTCTGTGAATCTTTGCAGCGGAACGCCGGCCTCCCGCGCGCCGCGAATGGTCTTGTCTTCCACATCCGTGATATTCATCACGCGATGCACTTTGTAACCGCGCAGCTCCAAATGCCTTTGAAGCAAATCTTCAAAAATGTAAGCGCGGAAATTTCCAATGTGCGCCCGGCTATAAACAGTCGGGCCGCATGTGTACATTCTGATCGGACGCGCGCTCGGGTCGCGTGGCTCGAATTCCTCAATCTCGCGCGAGTACGTGTTGAAGAAACGAAGAGCCATTATTCCAATTCGACTGTGGCGATGGCGATTGCAGCAATGCCTTCGCCCTGCCCGATTGGGCCGAGCTTTTCATTGGTTGTCGCTTTCACGCTCACATCGGATTCGCTCACACCAATTGCTACCGCAATGTTTTGTCGCATCGCCCGAGCGTGTGGCGCGAGTTTTGGCGCCTCGGCAATGACGGTCGCGTCAACATTGACGACGCGTGCGTTTCTCGCCGCGAGCAAATTGCCAACCCGCTTCAAAATTTCCATGCTGCTGATGCCGCGAATGGATTCGTTGGTGTTGGGAAAATGCTGCCCAATGTCGCCCGCGCCGACGGCACCGAGCAACGCGTCGGCGATCGCGTGCGAGAGAACATCGGCATCTGAGTGTCCCTCCAGTCCGCGCGCGTGCGCGATCTCGACTCCGCCCAAAATGAGTTTCAGCCCCTCCGCAAAACGATGGATGTCGTAACCGATGCCGGAGCGGATCATGTGCTTCGCCTGGTTGAATCGTTCAGTCGGTGAATCGGTAAATCGGTAAACCGCAAATCCGATGTAACGATATAACGTTCTAATGAATTATGTTCTGTAATGCACTCATCCATCATAGTTTCAAATCAATCAGGCCGTTCGAAGCAGCGATGCTGTATTTGTCTTTCATGTTCTCGCGCGGGCGCAGATCCACAGCTCCACCTGCGTTTTCAACCAGGAGTGTACCTGCGGCGATGTCCCACAAGCTGATTCCCGTTTCAATGTATGCGTCCAATCGTCCGCACGCCACGTAGGCCATGTCGAGCGCCGCGCTTCCGAGCACACGGCATTTAAGCACGCGATGAATCATTTGCTGAAGCAGCGGAAAATTCGTGTTGATCGTTTCGCCAGTTTTGGCAAGACCGATCGAGATAACCGCTTCGGCGAGCTCCGCGCGATCGCTCACATGGATCGGAGTTCCGTTTAATTTGGAAACGTCGCCTCGTAGTCCAGTCCATATCTCGTCACGAATCGGATCGTAAATCACGCCAACGACGATCTCTTTCTGCACGCGCAGCGCAATGGAAATGCAAAAATGAGGAATGCCATAGAAATAATTCACCGTTCCATCCAGCGGATCCACAATCCATTGATGGTCGCTGGATTGATCTCCAGCGATACCTTCCTCTCCGTAAAGTGCATGTTCGGGAAATTGTTCGAGAAGCAATTTGCCAATCAACTCCTGCGCCTGAACATCGATTTCCAATTTGATGTCATGCGCCGCGATCGACTTCACGCGCTTTCCCCGCTGAAAATTTTCGCACAATAATTTCCCGGCGGCGCGGGCGGCGTTCTCCGCTACATCGAGGTAGTGCTTCATCGGGAAGCATTAGGTCGCACAAAGAAAACAAAGTGCACGATGGAAAACCGAATTTGTCATCCTGAGCAGAGCGGAGGATCTCAGATTATGTCTGCAACGCATCCCGGCGATGAACCGAGTTGTTTCGCTTCGCCCAACATGACAAGGCAAGCGCGTACGAAAAAACCGGGAGGAAAATAAATTTCCCTCCCGGGTTGAAGTTAGGGTTGTGACCCCGAAGAAAATCAGGGCCGTTAATACAGCGATGGGCTTAGTGCCTCTTTTTCTTCGCTGTTTTTTTCTTTGCTGCTTTTTTCTTTG
>DATARG010000227.1:0-24390 GCA_036264275.1 Candidatus Udaeobacter sp.
CTGATGGCATCCTCATCGCCGCGCCCGTTTATAATTACGACGTGGCCGCCGCGACCAAGAATATGATCGAGCTGACGGGAAGCGCGTGGGAAGACAAGATTGTTGGCTTCCTTTGCGCGGCCGGAGGCCACGCGAGTTATATGTCTGTGATGGCGTACGCGAACATTCTCATGCTCGATTTTCGTTGCGTCATTATTCCGCGGTTCGCGTTTGCCACATCTCTTGCTTTCGACGGCGCGCACATCAAAGACGAAAAAATCACAGAGCGAATTAAGCGAGTTGCCGACGAACTCGTCCGCTTTACAAAAGGTCTACGAAGCTAATTTCGGGTCAGCTTCCAATGGACAGAAAAGACCGCATGCGGTCCAGCTCTGCCTCGAGCTCATGCTTGAAGGCGCGATCGGAAGGCGGGTGCGATTCGACGTATCCAAACTTGGACTTAAGTCTGCCCTTCTCTATGGACAGATTTGCCCACCCGATGACGTGGTCGCGCCAAAGCAACGGCATCGCGTAATAGCCAAGCTTGCGCTTGGGCGGCGGAGTATAAGCCTCGAAACGGTACACCCAGTCCCACAACAGTTCGAAGCGATCGCGGTCCCATACAACCGGATCGAAAGGAGTCAGGAAACGCACGCTGCGGGGCCGCTCAAAACGCGCCACATTCTCGTCGGCCGGCCAATACCAGTCGACACTATCGATGCGCGCACGCGACAGCCTTTGCTTGACTCGTAGCAATGCATTCTTCAATTCGCCTCGCCACTGCGGAACAGCAAAACGCAGCCGCCGTACGAGATCAGACAGGCAAGAACCAGGCAACGGTGCATAAATTCGCACAGCTGCGTCCACAAGCGCATCAATTCGCGCAAGACGTTCCACTGTGTCCGACGGCTCGGCGCCGGGTTTATGCGCCGTGTAGATACGCACGCCACGCTCTCGCCGTGCCACACGCAGCATCCCGCGGTAATGCATGGCTGCCAGCAAATGCGTCGTCGCGTTCGACGAACCGCCCCAATAGTTTTTGACGGTGCCATGTGAAAAATGACTATCTACGTCGCGCGGATGCACTGCGCCGCGTGCCTGGACAAAGTCCAACAAAAGCCTGGCTCGCTTTTCGCGCGCAGCTGGCCATGGCCCAGAGCCTTCGGCAGGGACCCCTGCGTTCGCACGCGGATGCATGAGAGCCTGTACAGATTTTGTGAGAAAACCGTACACCACAAAGAAATCCTCTTCGATACCGAGTCTTGGGTACAGGCGTTCGAGATTCCCAGCACGGTAATCCTTAACGCGATGACGCAGTATTAAGTCCTGAGCGCGAGCGGGCGCACGAATCGGGTCAGCCTGAACAAAGCCCAATCGGTCGAGAGCACGTTTTAGTGTTGTAGGCTTGAAAAGACTGCGGGCTACCGCAAACCGGCGCAGATCATTCAGCGTAATCGACATGAGCAAAGATGACTAACGTCTTTGCCTAACGGGAGGAGCGCCATTAATGCACAGAGCGTCGCTGTTCAAGAATATCGACAGGTTCATCAAAACCGCATCGGCGATAAAGAGATCTGCTTTCAGGAGTCGCCCAGAGAATAACCGCGTCGGTTTCCTGAGCGCGACACCATGACAGCGTTTTATCCAACAACCGTTTTCCAAATCCCTGCCTCCGCATTTCTGGAATAACATAAAAGTTCGTCACGTAAGCATGAAGCTCCAGTTCGTTATTAACTGGGTTGGGAAGTTTCTCAAATAACTGCACGCAAACGTGTCCGAGCAGCCGTTTGCCGTCGTCCAAAACCCAGCAACGCCATGAGCGCGAACCCGATCGAAGTCGTTTCTTCATCCACGACGCGCATCTGAGCACAAATCGCGATTTGTTTTCTGTTGCCGATCCGGCTTCAGAGCGAAATTGGTAACGCAATTCAGCCAGCGAATTCGAATCATTTGATCTTGCGAGGCGAATACGGACCCGACCCATGCTTCGATCGTAACTCATTCACCGCTTGCCGCCACTCGTTACGTGTCACCAGCCGAATCAAGGACTCCGTTTTTAGAACAGCGCAAACTACAACGCTGGCGCGGCGCGTCGTGTTTGCTTGTCGGTCCATGATGCGTTTGCAAGGATCACAAGATGAAGCATTTTCTCGTCGCGTTTCTGCTGCCAATGACCTTAACAGCTCAAGATATGCAGCAATTGACAGAACAGTTGGGCAAGACTGTTTTGTACGGCGACATTGCTCTCTCACCCGATGGAACGCATTTGGCATGGGTGCAATCGACCGCGGCAACAACGTCGAAGCAGACGTATCTCCGCGAAGTTTTCGGAAACTCGCCGGCCAAACTCGTTAACATTCCGATTACTGCTGAGAGGACTGATTTCAATCTCGCATGGTCCCCGGACTCGAAGATGCTGGCATTTTTTTCCAGTGCCAGGGAAAGAGACCAGCGACAACTCTGGACCGTGAACGCCAATGGTTCTGGTGCAAAAAAAATCAGCAACCTAAACGGATACGCCGCGCGACCGCGTTGGTCGCACGACGGTAAACAGATTGCGTTTCTGTACATTGAAGGCGCGGGCGGCGGCGGTCCTTTGATGGCTGCGCCCGCAACAACTGGTGTGATCGACACCGCCATTCACAATCAGCGGATTGCCGTCATCGACATAGCGAATGGCCAGTTGCGTCAGGTGTCTCCCTCAGATCTTCACATCTACGATTTCGATTGGTCGCCCGATGACAAAATGTTTGTTGCAACGGCTGCGCCGGGCCCGGGAGATAACAATTGGTGGATCGCGCAGATTTATACAATCAGCAGCGCAAAGAGTAACGCGACATCCATTTACAAACCCCGGTTTCAAGTCGCGGTTCCGCGCTGGTCGCCCGACGGCAAATCGATCGCGTTCATCGAGGGTCTAATGAGTGATGAAGGGTTTCATGGTGGTGATCTTTTCACCATGAGTGCCGAGGGCCGCAATGTCACGAATCGCACATCGAGCCGAAAAGCCTCGGTAAATTCATTCTTCTGGCAAACACCCGATCGCATCGTGCTTGTCGAATACGTCGGTGGCGGCAGCGCGATTTCCGATTTGAGCCTGACCGGTAATTCAGCGCAGACCATCTGGAAAGGCCCCGAGGGCATTCACGCTTTTGGAAATTTTCCTGACTTCGCGTTATCGAAGGACGGCAAGGTCGCGGCGGCGGGACTTAGCAGTTATAATTCGCCACCCGAGGTTTTCGCCGGCCCACCCGGCGAATGGCGTCAATTGACGAACAACAACGCTGGCTTGCAGGCGAACTGGGGCAAAGCGGAAAGCATCGAATGGACGAACGAAGGGTCTAACATTCAGGGCTGGTTGATACCCCCGGCAAAAATCGAGCCAGGCAAAAAATATCCCATGGTCCTGATTATACACGGCGGACCATCCAGCCTAACGACATCAGAGTGGCCGGCATCGTTTGGAATGTCGCGTGCTATGATCGCGGCCCTTTCCACGCGCGGTTATTACGTGCTGCTTCCAAATCCACGTGGCAGTTACGGCCAGGGTGAAGACTTCACACGCGCCAACATGAAGGATTTCGGAGGCGGCGATTTGCGCGACGATCTCGCCGGAGCCGATGCTGCGATACAGAAACATCCAGTTGATCCAAACCATCTCGGCGTCACAGGCTGGAGTTACGGTGGGTTTATGACCATGTGGACAGTCACACAAACAGATCGTTTCCGCACAGCCGTCGCGGGTGCCGGGATCGCGAACTGGCAAAGTTACTATGGTCAAAACTTGATTGGTCAATGGATGATCCCGTTTTTCGGCGCGTCTGTTTACGACGATCCAGAGGTTTACGAGAAAAGCTCGCCCATTCGCTTTATCAAAAATGTGAAAACCCCCACTCTCATAATCGTCGGCGAGCGCGACGCTGAATGTCCAGCGGCACAGTCCTACGAGTTCTGGCACGCTCTAAAAACACTAGGCGTACCGACAAAGCTGATCGTGTATTCCGGTGAAGGCCATATGTTCATCGACCCCAAGCATCAGGTCGACCGACTGGAGCAGACGGTCGCGTGGTTCGACAAGTATCTAAAGTAGGTGGTACCCGGCATCGATGTTGGGAACAGGACCAGCTCTATTTGCCGATCAAAATACAAATGCCCGCGGCCAGTGCCACAAGATAGAGTAGGAAGATGGCTGGGCCCAGATTCAAGCCGAACCCTAAGAGACCATCGACGATTAAGTAAACCCCGAGCAAAAGCATGCCGATGTTTTTTGTCATTTTCATAATCCCGATCTTGTAGATTGCTCCGTCAGATGACAATTGTTGAAACCTGCGCAATCAAATCGGTCGTTTAACGCATGACAACTGCGTTCCGCCTGATTACAACAGCTGCTATCACTGCAGTTTTGATTTCAGCAGCCATTACCGAGGGCGCACGCCCCCGATCGCTGGATGAAGACGCTGCTATCGCGTTGCTTGAGCGCACGCTTAAACGCGACCGCATTTATGAAAAGCGAATATCATTCGATTGCATTTCCTACAGCACGGAAGAGACGACAAACGCTTACTTTGAATTCCTTCTCCGCGAAATCCACAACGCCAAATGCGGCGGCGATCCCGAAATGAGTCCCGCTATGAATCGTTACCGCGTTTATCGCCGTTCCGGCAAAATCGAGCAGTGGAAAGCGGCTGAAGACACATGGCACGCCTATAAAGGCGCGCAAACCCAGTAGCGTGCGTACGCAAATCGCGCCCGCCGAAGCGAGCGCGAAATGATTCTCCGGAAATAGTAACGGCGGCGACCGCCGTTTGCGAAGCTACGTTTTTAAGCTCCTACTTTTTCTTTGTGCTTGTTGCACTCCGCTTTAAACTTCGCGAACTGGTCCGGAGTAAGAATGCCCTCGGCATCCTTCATGAACTTGGCCTCCGTTGCATCCGTGCACCCCGCTTTGTGGTGCTCGGCCATCGCCGTTTCCATCTTCGTCTTCTGATCTGCTGTCAGGTTGAGACTCGCAAGAGAGGCCGTGCAGGCCATCTTCCCTTCGTTCCCAGCCTTCTTCGCGCAATCGCCATGTTCACCCGCGAACATTGTTCCCGCTGCGAATGCGCCCGCCGCCACTAGCACAATGATTTTGGTCATAGTGGAAGCTGAGACAGCGTCGGCTCCGTCACCGTTCAATTTGAAAATGTTTGGCAGGTTCCCGCTGGTCACGTATGACTCACAAGTTTGAAAATCGAAGCCAGGAAGGAAATTTTTCCGTTGAATCACCCGTTCCGGATCTCGCGCGGCAGCCGCACCGAAGCGTGTGTGGTAACGGTTGTTATAAATGATGGGGAATATACCGGACGCGGCGAAGGAGTGCCGATCGCGCGTTACAAACAAAACACCGAATCTGTTTTGGCCCAGATCAATGCCATAGCGGACGTGGCTGGCTTGGATCGCCATAAACTCCTGGAGTTACTGCCAGCCGGCGCAGCTCGAAATGCGGTGGACTGCGCGCTATGGGACCTGGAAGCGAAACGCCGCGGCAAACGCGCCTGGGAACTTGCCAACATCCCGATTACTGATCGAGTCGAGACATCATTCACAATCAGTTTGGATACGCCAGCTAGAATGGCAGCTGCTGCCGCGGCTGTTATCCATCTGCCAATTCTTAAGTTGAAACTTTGTGGCGACGATCGCGATGTTGCGCGTGTGGAATCTGTTCGCACAGCCGCGCCACACGCGCGTCTGTTCATTGACGCCAACGAATCATGGTCGCCCCATCATTATAGAAACACGGTCTCCGCATTGAACGAACTTGGAGTCGAACTGATTGAACAACCATTTCCTGCCGACGCTGATGACGTGCTCGAAACACTCGAGCATGCGATCCCCGTTTGCGCCGACGAAAGTTGCCACATGACTGCCGATCTCCCGCATCTCAAGAATCGATACGAAGCAATCAACATTAAGCTCGACAAAACCGGCGGCTTAACAGAGGCGCTCAAACTGTATCAGAGCGCGCGCGAAAATGATTTTAAAACCCTGATCGGTTGTATGGTCTGTACGTCTCTATCGATCGCTCCCGCTCGCGTCCTCGCTAGCAACGCTGAGTGGATTGATTTAGATGCTCCCCTGCTCCTCGCTCGCGATCGTGATTACGGACTTCATTATCAATATGGAAACATTGGAATGCCTGTGAGCGAGCTATGGGGCTAACGCCACCAGGTATTAGGTCCATGAATCGGGCAACAAATTGCGTCGCGATCTGTCTTCTTTTGTTTGCTCCCGAACTCGTTGCGGCTTCGACGAATACCTGGATCGCAACCTGGGGAACCAGTCCGCAATCCGGCACTCCGGATCCGCACGAGCCTCTCCTCAACATCGACAATCAAACGGTGCGTGAACGCGTGCGCACATCCATCGGTGGAAGCCAGATCCGACTTCGCTTCTCGAATGAGTTTGGCTCATCGCCTCTCATAATCGGTGCGGCCACTGTAGCGACCCCCAAAGACGCCTCGAGTATCAAAGAAGAATCCATTCAAGACGTGACGTTTGGAGGACGCAATTCGATCGAGATTCCAGCTGGAGCACCTGTGCTTAGCGATCCGATAAACTTTCCATTAACCCTCGGTGCTGAGATCAGCATTAGCATCTACTTTCCAAAACGCCTAACGACTCCGACTCTGCATGCATTTGCCTTTAAGCACGCAGTGCTTTCACAACACGGCGACTTTTCTCACGAAAAGAAAATTGACTCCTCGACGCTCTCGACAGCGTCGATTTTAGTAACAGCGGTTCTTGTTCCTGCGCAGCCCTCAAACCGCCTTGTCGTAGCCTTTGGCGATTCAATCACTGACGGTGACGGTTCAACGGTCGACGCGGACGACAACTATCCGAACAATATGATTCGTCGCATCACGAAAACATCAAAGGCCTCCAGTTTGGCGATCGTGAATGAGGGTATCGTGGGCAATCGATTGTTGCGCGATACCGACATCTTCGGAGTAAGTGCGCTGGCACGTTTCGACCGGGATGCACTCGTTTTACCCGGAGTTACCCACATAGTGTTACTCGAAGGGATCAATGACATCGGCTTTGCAGGCGCAAAAATGGATGGCCAATACCTCGCCGATCCAGCTGAAACACGAAGCGCTCAGGACATTATAGACGCGTACCGGCAATTGATTTCGCGTGCACACGCCCGCGGCATCAAAGTGATTGGAGCAACGATGACGCCGTGTGAAGGCGTAGACATTCCCGGATACTACTCCGAAGCAAAAGAATCGGTTCGGAAAACAGTAAACAAATGGATCAGGGCCGGCGGCGCATTCGACGGCATAATCGACTTCGACGCTGTCGTTCGTGATCCAGATCATCCCACCAGACTGCTGCCGAAGCTCGCTTCGAAAGACCATCTCCATCCTAACCCCGCAGGATACAAAGCGATGGCAGATTCGATCGATCTCGCTCTCTTCGGACGATTGGATTGATATTGGGTATTCGCCAATCCTGCCGGGCTTAGCACGGTTTGACTCTAGTTCCTGAATTTCCCGCAGTGTTTGCTGTCGTGACGCGACAGCAATCCTGCTTATTTCTGGGTGTAAGACAACACTCGAAGCACCCGAACCGCCATCGGGCTGCCGTTGCGGCGAATGTTCCGCTTATCAATTTCGAACTCGATCGTGGACGCTGTCGTAAGCGTGCCGCCGCCGTTTTCCTGATACTCGACTTTATAATGGTTGCCTTTGGCCTCGAGCACGCGGTAACGCATGAATCCGCCGGTTTCTGATAACGAATAAACCAGCCAGTCGCCATCTTGTTTCAGCCCATCTTCATTGAACTGATTTCCATTCTTCTCTACCGCATTTAGATTGATTTCCGTAGCGACCGGACTTTCCGAATCAGAGACCCAGCAATCGATCATGTTGAACACTTTCGGGTGAATCTTCAGCGCAGACGTTTCCGTTGCAGCCGCATTACTCGCGGAAATCAATGGGAAGTTGGGAGACTTGTTGCCTCCTATCGGGTGTAGCGACTGGATGATCTTTGTGAACTCGGCGACCGTAATTCCGGTTGCAGAAAACCCATGAAACCGGCCGAGAACCGGATGTGAGTCCGGGGCTTTAGTTTTTTCATCGTTCATATTTGGGTCGCTTACCCAATTCGCAATGATCTCTTCCTTGCGACCGTCTTTGCCTTTGGGCCGGTAAATCAGATACATCGGCCCGAAAGGCGACTTGATTTCAGTTTCTTCCGCCTTTTCCTCGTTAGCCATGATATTTCGGTCGCCGATACCTTCCCGCGCGGACTCGATTGTGAATGTCGCATTCCAGCCATTTCCGTACTGGATTGAGTAAAGCGGCAACGGGTGGTTCTGATCTTCATTCTCCTGGACCTGGTCGTAGGTGACCTCGAGGTCTTTCAATCGGAGTCCTTGCGGCAGGTACGACGGAACGTAACAAGTGATCTCCAATTGCTTCAAATCATCTAAGGTCGCACCCGAAGACAGCCCCATCGCCGACAGGAAGCACAGTACGCTCGGCACAAAACATGACAGCATTCGGCGAATGCCGTGGGGAGTCATCACGACGCCATTGTGACCGCGTCCACCAAATTGTCGAGCATTGAACGCGTATCTGCAGGGTGTTGTCAGCTTCCCCTACAGCCGATGGTTGCGCTAATATTGCCAGTCAGATGACCGAGCGCGCAGACGAAATTACGTCGGGTTTGCCGCCAGACTTAAATGCGCTGCCGCGTCTCAACGGATTCCGATTGCGTGGGATTGCGATGACGCGGTTGGAAACTTTCATCGATGCGGCATTTGCGTTCGCAATCACCATGCTTGTGATCGCCTCACAGCAAATACCCGACGATATCGAAACGCTCCTTGCTGCTTTTAAGAATGTACCCGCGTTTATCGCGAGCATTATTGTGCTGGGAATTTTTTGGCGCGGTCATTGGTTATGGAGTCGCCGTTACGGTCTGGAAGATGGCGCGTCAATCTTCATTAGCTGGGCGATGATTGTCACGATGTTGATCTACATTTACCCACTGAAAGCGATTTTCAGTTCCATGTGGTTTTCGCTCAGCAGCGGCCGAGTCGGTCACGTCCTTGGCGCGCATTCCGAATCGCAGATCCGCGCTCTCTTCGCCGTCTTCGCATTGGGCTTCACAGCCATCGCACTGGAGATGGTGCTTCTAAATTTGCGTGCGTGGCAATTGCGGGAGCCGTTACGACTGAACGCACGAGAACGAGCAATGACGCTCAATGAGGTAACCGGATGGAGTATCCCGGTCGGCGTCGGGCTTGTTTCGCTGTTGCTGGCGTTATGTCTGCCACGAGCGCAAATCGAATGGAGCGGCTGGATTTATTTCTCAATGGCCATTCTCGTGCCATTGCACAGAGCTTGCTTTAGACGGACGCCAGACTAGAAAGCATTGCGTTGAACCACGTCTTCGTTCTCGCTCTTGGAATCGGAATTGTGGCTGGGCTCCGTTCGTTGACCGCGCCGGCGGTCGTCGCATGGGGTGCGCACCTCAACTGGCTGAATCTGCACGACTCGACGCTTGCATTCATGGGATCTACGACCGCGGTCGCCGTATTTTCCGTGCTTGCAATCGGCGAGTTAATCGCAGACAAACTGCCGACGGCTCCGAAACGCATTGCGCCTGCACCGTTAACGGCACGCATCATCACAGGTGGCCTGTGCGGCGCGTGTCTCTGCGTCGCCGCGAGACAATCATTGCTCGCGGGAACGTTGTTTGGCGCAATCGGCGGCGTTATCGGCGCCTTTCTCGGCTATCGCATCAGAAGACGCCTGGATTTGCAAATTAAGGACTTCGTAGTTGCCGTTTGCGAAGATGTTGTCGCGGTCGGTCTGGCGTTATTTCTTGTTTCGCGATAACAGCAAAAACTTCGTTGCGCGCTTCGAACCGGATTGATTCGATGCGGCCGATCTGTCTTTAATCTCGCGATGGCAAAGGCTCCACAAACACCCAGCTCAGCGGCGAGCCGACAAATCCGGCCGCCGCCGCTTTCTCAACATCTGCGCGAGTTCGCGTCACGGCCAGATGCGTGGGTCGTCTTCGCGCGCAACATGATTCCTGTAGTCGGCATTTACGCGTTCGGCTGGTCGGCCGCAGTCAGCGTTTTCAATTACTGGTTCGATGGATTAACCGCAGTGGCCGCGATCGTTGCCGCATTAGTTCCGCGCGCGCTGCGCGAGACGCAAACAAAGGCGGATCACGCAACGTTAGTCGGCAACGTTGTGCGCGGTGTGTTTGTCTGGCTCTTGCTCGTCGGCGTCGTCGGTCTGCCGTATTGGATCGTGCTGATTCCGCTCCACGATCTCCTCCTCAGCGACGAATTGCGCCGTCAGCTCGCGCATTCTCCGGCGCTCTGGTTCACTTTCGGCTCACTCGCAGCGAGCCATTTTTGGAAGGCATTCCGCCTGGGCTACGACACGATGCCAGATAAGGAGTTGAAGCAGCGGGTGCGCTGGGACCTATATCTCCTGATTCTGCGCGCAATGGCGATGTTCATTATGGCCGCGCACGGACTCTATTTTATTCTCGTGCCGCTGCTAGCGCTGGTGCTCAGTTACCTTGAGATCTGGCCCGAGCGCGCTATCGGCGCGGTTTTCGGCGATCCGTCTCGGCTCTGGGAATATGATCCCCCGGCAATCCCACATCAAACCGGCGACTGCCCTGACGTCTCTCGCCGCGCATCTTTTCATTGCGATTCATTGTGTTTATTGATCGCTGGCTTTCGAATGTTTTGTGGCAGCCAATGATCGCCAGAAGCCGAACAGGCTGATCAAAAACCAAAACGCCTCCACGATAAACGCCGACAAATTGAACTTGAAGACCAGGGAGACGATTATCAACAGTGCTCCAGCCGCATTCAACAGTGAATACCTCGGCGATGAGCTTGGGAGTTTATCGAGTTGCAGGAGCAGATACGCAACTATGATCAACACAACGCCGATAAAACCCACCAGATCAAACCAGGTTAGGTTTGAAATCATGTAAAGTGGCGGGTCCAGTTCGGACCGATCTTTTCTCGATCACAGGCCGTCACAAGACCGTGCCGATAGCGCGGTTCAATTTACGCGCCGTCGGCTCTGTTTGGTGGCAGCTGAGGCGGCGGCGTGGGAGAATTTTGATCCGTCGACGTCGCGCTATTCCCTTCGGCAGCTCGCTTTGCAGCCCACCTTGCTTTCATCGCTGCAGCAAGTTGCGCACGGCGCTCCGGTGAAAGATTTAGTTTTTTCTTGGGTTTCTTAGCGCTGCTCGGTTTGTTTCCGACTAACGCGGTAGCCCGGGCAGCCGATTTTCTCGCAGCTTTCAACGCTTTTGCTGTCTCGGCTTGCTGTAGTTTGCGTTTTAAGCTCGCCAGTTTCTCCGAGCCTTCCCGTAAACGTTTTTCGAGTTGCTGGATCTTCTTCTTTAACTTCTTCGGCTTCATAATTGTTGTTTTCCTCTCGCCGAACGGCGACTAACGATTGGATTTCGAGTTAATGGCAAAACCCTGCCGATGTCACGTCCCTTCTTTTGGACACATTTTCTTGTTTTGGCTTCGTGCCATTTGGCTGTCGGCGACAAGTTTCGAGCTACATAGTCGCTCAGAAATTGGGTTTCAAAACGCCGGTGAGCACGTTGAGGATTTACCGTGCGGTGAAGTTAAACAACGTAAAAAAGGCGGAGTATCGTCTGGTCTAAGCGAACACAGAGCCGTTCCCCGCTACAGCTTTTGGCGTTTACTGATCTCACCGCTTAGTCCCTTTTTGCGCACGGTCGTTACTCAACCTTATAAACCGTCATCCCACGCGCCTGATAATTAGCGAGCGCCTGTGGGTGATCGCGGTTGCACGTATGCACCCACACACGTGATGGTTTAGGCGTTACTCGCCATGCGTGTTCGATTGCGCTGGTTAGCAACGCGCCGCCCAATCCTCGGCCGATCCATTCAGGCAACAATCCGAAGTAAGCGATCTCGATCCCGCGCTCGCCGTCCCGACGAAGTTCGTAATACCCAGCAAAAGCGTCATCATAGTACGCCGCGAAAGTCCGCAACTCGGGGGCCTTCGCATATTGCTTCCATTGGTCTTCCGTCCACGGGCGTTTATCGATCCAGTCCCACTGCTCGCCGACACGAAAATAAAAGTCGCGATTAAACCGCCAATCGGGATTGGTCTTTTCACGCACTTGAAATTGTGGGCCGGCGTGCTTTGGCCGTAGCTGATCAACTGATCGCATTTCAAGATATGTCGTTATTAGGGGCTCTGCCGACATCGATCCGAGGGATGTTTCCAAGGGTTTGTGCTGTTATATGCAAAACATCGTTAGCTCTGACAAATTGGAATCCTACCTATTTAAGGAGTAAACGTCGACCTCTTGAGAACGCGCTGCCGATGGAACAATATTAGAAGAAAATTAACGCAATCACATGGCTAAAAGGAAGACGCGTCCGCAGAAGCGCCGCCGCCGTTCGATCATCGCATTCGAGATGATTCGGCTCGATCGCACGGCAACCGAACCGCTGCACGAACAGCTTTACCGCCAAATTCGCGACCAAATAAAATCGGGCAGGTTCGGCGATGGCTCATCTCGACTACCTTCCTCGCGGACTTTGGCCACAGACCGGGGAATCTCAAGATCGACTGTTAGGCTCGCGCTTTCAAAACTTCATGCAGAAGGTTATCTCCGCTCGAAGCCCGGGTCCGGAACGTTCGTCGCGAATCTTCTTCCAGAAATCTTTTTGACGGCCGACCAACCGAAAACCTATCAAGCAATTCAGCGTCCAGTTCGCATCTCTGATCGCGCAAAAGCAATTCCGGATGCACGCGTTGGAAATCAGTTCGATCTCGGGGCTACCGGCGCTGGACCAGGCGTCTCGCTGGTGGCGAGCATTCCAGCAGTCGACGAATTTCCGATAGCTGTATGGGAACGTCTTAGGGCTCAGGTGCTGGCAAAAAAAGGCGTTAATCTGTTGCGGTATTCGTCGAATCGCGGCGACATCGATCTTCGCAAGGCGATTGCAGCTTACTTGTGCGATTTCAGGGCAACGCGCTGCCATCCAGATCAGATCGTCATCGTGGCGGGCATGCAGCAGGCGATGCTTGTCAGCGCAATGGCGGTGCTAAACCCCTCTGAGATCGCATGGATCGAAGACCCCTGTTATCAACAAACCCGAAGAGTTCTTAGTCTGGCCGGCATTAAGATAGTGCCCAAAACCATCGACGCTCAGGGAATCGTGCTTGCACGATCGCCAAGGGAGCTATCCCCCAGGATGATTTACGTAACGCCCTCCCATCAATTTCCTCTCGGCGTTACCATGAGCTTTCAGCGTAGGATGGATTTGCTCGATTTCGCGCGCGCCCACAACGCATTCATTTTTGAAGACGATTACGACGCGGAGTTTCGCTTCGTCGGGCCACCACTCCCTTCGTTACAAGGAATCGATAACGCCAGTCGAGTGATTTACGCAGGCACCGTGAGCAAGATTCTCTGTCCTTCTTTGCGCCTGGGTTACGTCGTCGCGCCAGAGCAGCTGATTGATTCGTTTGTGAAGATCCGAAGTGCGATGGATCAGCACTCATCTCCGATCGAACAGGCAACCCTCGCGCGTTTTATCACGGAGGGCTTTTTTCTCAGCCATATCAAGCGGATGCGAACGATCTATGCGAAGCGGCGAGACTTCTTTATCAAACAATTCAATGAGTTGCTCGGTGATCGTTTCACTTTGCAGGTCCCCGAAGCCGGTTTGAACATCGTCGCCTGGTTGAAACGCGAGGAAGACTTTTCAATGATCAAGCGTATCACGTCTGATGTCGGCGTAAGACCCTCGCCGCTGTCGTTCTTTTGCGTTCAAGCGAAACTAAAACCAGCGTTCGTATTCGGATTCGCGGCTTGGACACCCACGCAGATCCGGGAGAGCCTCGTTAAGCTCGCATCGGCACTTCGGAACCACGACAAGGATTTGAATTACGGGCGCCAGTCGCGATAAGCCTCGTGCGCACCGAGGGTCAGACTCGTTTGCGCTTTGCTGTGCTTGTCGATCTGTTCGGCCAGCCACTGAAACCACTCCCAATTTTTTTGCGAACCTGCACGCTCACGTTCGTATTCGACATAGCCGCGCAATTTGCGCCAGGCGACGCGCACTGTACCGCCCAGCAGTTCGTCAACGACGTTTAGCGGCACCATGCGCACAAACACCGCATAACCGAGAGACTCGAGAATGCAGGCTATGGATTGAGCAGCTTTAAAGAGGCGAAGATCGGCCTCAATTTGTGACGGCGTCGTGCCCTCGGAAATTGCCTGCACCAGGCTCATCGACTCCATCCACGCCGGCGTCAAAATTGCCTGCACTGCTACGAACGCCGCACGTTCCTCTCGTTCCTTGTGTGCGCGTCGCATCTCGATCACCCCGAAAACGACAGCTGTCAGTACCGTGAGAGCAGTTGCAATGTTCGCAAGAGTTGAAAGATCCACCCCACCAATTTGTTCAAACGCTTCGTTTGATGTCACGCAAATTTGGTCTCACGCGTAATTGGTCGAACGACACCCAAAAAAAAGCCGCAGGGTTTTACGGAACCCTGCGGCTTATCTTTTAACGTTCGCGTGTGTTCAGTCCACAACGACCACGTGATCGATCATACGCAAGTCGCCCATGTTTGCGTAATAAACACGCACGCGAGTGCCCGGTTTGATCGCTGTTTGGACGATCTCCCCTGCCTTGTTCACAACGTGACCACGTCCGTTGAGAACATAACGGGTCGGATTGTTCGCATTATCCTGCAGAACAACGAGCGTGTTGCGAGGCTGATAATTGGCAGCCGCGCCTTCCGCAATCATCGTTCTGATCATCGTTCCGGTCACCTCTATCGGTTCAGTTGTTGTTGCTCCTTGTTTCTTATCCGTCGAATTCGGTTGAGCGAATGCCAGCGGGGCAATCACCAGACAGCCGAGTGTGACAATTACTTTCTTCATGTCGCCTCCTATTGTTAATGCATGTTATGCGAATCAAACTTCTGAGGTGGCGAAAATGGAACAAGAGCCACTTCGCGGATTTCCAGCGGCCCACTTTCCGTGCCGCCCACACGGTCGAAGAGATTCAGCCAGCGCAGCTTTGTCCGTGCGAATCTACTAGTAGATCCCCGGAATTAGACGCCACGTACGAGAGCGGTATGCGTTGTAGTGAGCTCCAAAATGCGAATGAAGCAGCTTCTCTTCTGCATTGATGCGCGCCAGAAGTGGCAGAATAAGGAACAGTGTTAGAATCACACCAACTCCCGAACGAAAAGCCAGGCTCCATCCCAGTGAATTGATGAGCAGACCGACATAACTCGGGTGACGGATCACTCGGTAGATGCCGTCGGTTACCAGCGCGTGTTCCCGTTGGATCGCAACCAACCCGCTGAATCGATTGCCTAAAACAAACACTGGCCAGATCCGCAACGCACCACCGGCAGCGAAGAGTGCGACGCCGAGCCAACGAATCGTGTCACCATCGATCGTCCACAATTCTTTGCGATCCGTGTATGCCGGAAGAAATGCATTTACAAATCCGATTACTCCAAAGACCGGAAGCACCCATCGATTGCCACGGTCTTCGCGTACGCCTGCATCCAAATTTGCTCCGGTGAAAAACGACAGAATCGAAAGCGCGAATAGGATCACCACAAGCACCGTGAGTGCCGAATGAGAAAAAAAAGGCCGGAACCCGCCCCAACCTGCCACGGCGAGACCGGCATATGCGGAAATACCGATCACGATGAACGCCAATCTGAGAGTTGACCGCATTCAGCACTGACGATTACACAGCGATCGAAGCGTTGAGGTTCGCGGGACGCCTTGATCACTCACACGCAAAAATTTATGACACGCTACGGAAGCAATTTACAGTCCGCGATGCGTGACCTCTAATTAAACCTGCGGCAGGAATTCTTCGCGAACGATCTTCCCGTCCTTCACAGTGTAAACGCCCACTTCGGACATCTTGTGGCGCTGTTTGGTTTTCTTATCCGACACGTCGGCGTCGTACTGCACAACAAAACGATCGTGCGCGACGAACGGTCCCTTCACATCGAAGCTGTGCACCTCCATCGCATTGACCCACCAATCGACCTTGCCTCGGACACCTTCCTTGCCGCGCGTTTCGGGCGACCCACCACCCATACTGGAAGCTTCGACGCTGACAACGTTATCGTCGTAAAGGTCGAGCGCGTCGTACCATGCCTGTTTTCGAGTTAGCTCCACAACTTTGTTAGCTATGTCTTGTGTATTCATTACTTCTCTTTTTACATCAACAATTAGCTCCTGACGAATTCTTCGAGGCGATCAAGCACACTGTTCCAACCTCGGTTGTGGTCGTCGCGTGATTCTTCACCCGGCAATTGCTCGTGCTTCAACCGTAACTCAGTCCCACCGTTGCGATCCGAGAATTCCACCGTGACGACGCTGATTTGACTTTTCCAAAGCTCGTCGTCGCAATGTTTCCAGGTAAAAACGATTTTATTGCCCGGCACGATTTCACGGTACTCGCCATGGATCGTTACCTCTTTGCCGTCGCAGTCAATCACGTCCCAACGGAATTTCCCGCCGACTCGCGGTTCAGCGATCAACTCGCATGTCCGAACCCAAACCGGGCCAAACCATTCTTTCAGTTGAGCTGGATCGGTCCATGCGGCGTACACTCGAGAGCACGGCGCGTTGATGAAGCGCGTGACCTCGAGTGATTTTTTGTCTTCTGTTTTCGTAGTCATGTTTATGTTTTCTGTTTTCGCTCAACGAACTGTTTGAGCTCGGTCCCGACGATGGCGGTCCAACCAGCCTCGAAATTCTTCCGCGCATACGCGGGCGTTTTTGGAAACGTTTCGATGCCGCTGTGCGTCAGCCTCAGGCGCGTTTTTTCGCCCTCGAAGCACAGTTCAATGGTGACTAACGAATCGCCTGGTTCGCCATTGTAGCGCCAGCTGTAAGCGATTTTCTGTTGCGGTATTACTTCGGTCACGCGGCAGAGATGATGATAACTGTTGCCTTCGTGTTTGACGACGAAGTCGAATTCGAAGCCGACCTGCGGTTTGAATTCTTTCAAATCGAAATACCATTGCCGCATTTCATTCACATCGGTGAGGGCAGTCCAAACTCGTCTGACCGGAGCATCGAAAATACGCTCCACGACGATCGGTTTAGCTAAATCGTTCGTTTTAGTCATAATGTTTACTCCTTTGCATTGGTATTCGGCTCCATCGTTTTTGTTTCCTTTCTTCGACAGCCCCTCCATTGGTTCGTTCCCCTTCTGCCCGCGATCTCTTCCTCTGATGCGCTTGCGATATGAGCGATCACGTGGTCTCGCTGCTCGCTTGCCCGGCTGCTCGTCCCCGCTGGATTTGTTCGCGGACCTTGTTGGAAGCTTCATCGTTGCCGTACTCGTCGTGCCAATTCCACCACTCGTAGGGCACAGTCTGAGGATAACCCTCGGGCGAATCCTCCCATTCTTCCTGGCGGCCGAGCGCGGTGATGTCGAGATAGTTCCAGGTGCCGCCCATCTGTTCGTCGCCACGGCTGTTAATGAAGTAGGTGCGAAACACCCGATCGCCGACGCGGATGAACGCATTCGTCCCGTGCCACTCATCCACCCCGAAGTCCTTATCGAAGCCGTCCGTGATCGTGTACCACGGAATGAACTGCCAGCTCATTCGTGCCTTTAGACGTTCGATATCCGTCTGCGGCGCGCGAGAGGCAAACACGAGTGTAGTGTCGCGTGCGTTCAGATGAGCCGGGTGAGCAACCTGGTCCGCCACCATGGAGCAACCGACGCACGCATGTTCGGGCCAGCCGACCACGCCCGGCTCAAAGAAGGCGCGGTAGATGATTAGCTGCCGGCGGCTATCGAACAGATCGAGCAGGCTCGCCTTTCCCTGAGGCCCATCGAACTCGTAATCCTTCTCAACCGCCGCCCACGGCATCCGTCGCCGCTCGGCTGCCAGTGCGTCACGGCCCCGAGTGAACTCCTTCTCTTTCACGAGAAGCTGCTGGCGCGCAGCCTCCCACTCCTTCGCTGACACCACTTTTCGATCTAATTTCAACTTTGTTGCTTTCATTGCGTTGTCTTTTCTTTTTTGGTTGTCTTCTGTTGCTGAATGTTCTTAGCGCAATGGCTGCTAATCCTCCACTCGACGTCGTAGCGAGAACAGCGATGTTTGCGATGCAATAGGGGCACATCAGCTAGTTCTTTCCTTTCTTGCCGCTGGCTTATTCGTTTTCTCTAAATAAGCGGCCAGCCGATCGAGCGACCCCTCCCAGAACCCTCGATAATCGTCGACCCATTGCGCGGCTTTTTTTAACGGTTGAGCGTTCAGCTGCATTTCGTGAACGCGTCCATGACGCCGGCGCCGAAGCAGCCCGGCATTTTCGAGAACCCGCAAATGTTTTGAAACCGCAGGCAGTGACATGTCGTGGGGACGGGCGAGATCGGTGACGCGCCTGTCGCCCCTCGCCAAGTGCGCCAGAATCTGCCGGCGCGTGGGATCAGCCAGTGCGGCAAAAGTCCGGTTCAATATTCTCGAAGAATATTTAACCATCTGGTTAACTATTTATCCGATATTGTTGCGGCGCGCAAATATTTTTTCTACAATTTACAGACGCCAGCGATTGCGGACTGGCTTCGGCAAAGCAACGGATTCAGCAAGTCACGCCCGCCCCACGGATCGCTCATCACCTGTCACTCGTCACTTTTCCTGAAACGCTTCTTTGTTCACGACGTACGGCATTTTTGCCGGATCCCCGCCGTAGTTACTTTCGACAATGTCGATGAGTCCCTGCACGCAGCGGCCTGCCATGCCTTTTTCTGGATCCACATCGAGACGCGTAATCTGCGCGCCGCTGGCGAAATGATGAAACACACGGCAGCGGTCCGCGATCTCAGGATCAAGAAGTGGCGAATCCGGTGGGAGAGGCTCTTTCTCAAATACATCGAGCGCTGCACCAGCAATGCGTTCCTCTTTCAACGCTTTCGCGAGGGCCTTTTCATCCACTACCGGGCCGCGCGAACTGTTTACCAGGTATGCCGTGGGTTTCATCAGCTTGAGCGAATTTTCGTTGATAAGGTGATACGTCGGTTTGTCCGCCTCGCCTTCCCTTAACAACGGCACATGTAGACTCACGTAATCTGCGTCGCGCAAAGCATCCCCGAACTCGACATACTTGATCCACGTTTTCTCCCTCTGAATGCCACGTGCATGGCGCAGATCCATTAACCCCTGAATGGCTTGGATGAATTCATGATTCTGATACGCCGGGTCGTAGCAAAGGATATTCATGTCGAATCCGGAACATTTTTTGATCATGGCCAGGCCAATGCGCCCAGTGCCAATGACGGCGATGGTCTTGCCTGTAACTTCATCGCCAAGGAACGGCAGAAAGGGATGCCAGGACGGCCACTTCTGTTCGCGTACGAGTCGCTCGCTCTGCCACATTTTTCTCGCGAGCATCCCCATCATGAAGAACGCAAACTCGGCCGTCGCTTCGGTGAGCACGTCGGCCGTATTCGTGAACGGGATTTTATATCTGTTCGCGTCAGCGCGATTGATGTTATCAAAACCTACCGCGATTTGTGCGACAACTTTCAATCGCCCCTTCCCAGCCTCGAATACTTCGGCATCAATCGGATCCCGCAACGTGGTGATTAATGCGTCGATGCCGTTTTTCACTTTCTCGATGATGAATTTCTTCGGAGGTGCCTCAGGTCCTTGAAACACCTCAAGGTCGTAACCCCGCGAGCGCAAAAGGTTTTCCGCTCGGTCGCCAATGCGCGACGTGGCAAAAACACGGAAGCGTTGTGGTTCTGGCATAATTGAAGAGGAATGTAATCAGGAACTCACAATTGCAGGAAATTTTCTATTGGGGCACATACTCGTCGTTGGCAACTGCATTAACGCGACGAATCAGACCCGGAATTTCTGAGAGGCTTCCGAGCACATAATCGGCTTGCGTTTCGTACTCTCGCGGATCCACAAAACGTGTGTCCGGAATGGCGGCGACACGCATATTGGCCGCTTTTGCCGCGGTGACACCAGCAAGTGCGTCCTCGATCACGAGACACGCCTCAGAAGCGATGCCAAGTCTCTTCTCGATTTGCAGGTAAATATCCGGATGTGGCTTACCCCGTAGAACTTCATCTCCGGTAATAATGACGTCGAAAAAATTTCTGATTCCGGTTCGTTCGAGAAACGGACGCGCGGACTCGCTCACCGAGCTCGTGGCTACCGCCAAATGTAACTTCATCTCGTGCAATATTTCCAATGTCGCATTTGCCGAAGGGAAAAGGCCCACACGGTTTGCGAAAAAATCGGTCGCGATCTCGCCACGCCTCCGCATCAATTCCTCAACCGACGCGGAGATGTGAAATGCATTCCTGTAAAACTCGACTGCGAGCCGGTAACTCACACCGAGCACGTCTTGGTGATGTTCGCCGCGATAAGTGATTCCATACTCGGCGAGCAATTTCGCGTCGATCTGGTTCCACCACGGCTCCGAGTCGGCGAGCACGCCGTCGAGATCGAAAGTTACCGCAGCAAATGCCGAAGACATCGTGTGTGGTACCGGTTAAGCACGCGAACCCGTTCAACAACAAAGTGCGGTAATCTCAACGGCTCTCGAAAAAAGGGAATCGTAAATCACACATATTTTTAAACGGGTCTGGATCTCCCACGGTCTTAGATTTGTGCTGATGGAACAGAACGGGGGGGCACTATTGTCCGCAGTGCAGCTGGAGCAGTCCATCAATTCGCCAATCTCCGCGGCGGGCCAACAGCTTACCGAGCCAAAAAAAACGCTTCGCGTCGGTGCTAATATTCTGTGTTCACCCATCGCAGCGGTAGTCGAATCAGCTCTGCTGATGCTATTGATCGGTTGGGTTGATTACGTTACCGACTTCAACGTCACAGTCTTTTATTTCGTGCCTGTAGTCCTGGCCACATGGCGGGCCGGGCGTAAAGCGGGCTGGTTCATCGCGGCACTTTGCGGGGCGACAGTTCTGCTCGCGGACTTAATGGTGCCCCGCAGCGGACGCGTCATTCCGCTTTCTTACGTTAACGCCGGCATACTCGTATTGGCGTCCGGCGCTTTGGCTGAACTGGTAATTTCGTCCCATCGTGCACATGAACGCCTCAAGGCGCTACTCGCGCTAAAGACTGTTTCACTCACGGAAATTCATCATCGGGTGAAGAACAACCTGCAGATCGTATCGAGCTTGCTCCGGCTTCAATCTGGCAAGTTTGCTGATCCCGCTGTCCGCGACGTTTTCAGCGAATGTCGCGACCGCATCAACGCGATGGCTCGTCTTCACGAGCAACTCTACGACGAGGTGGGGCGGTCACATCTCGATTTTGCGCCACACCTGCGTGAGCTGGCTGAAATGCTTCTGCGTTCACACAAGCCGGCAGGCTGCAAACTCAGGCTTAATGTTTCAGCAGATCGCGTTCCACTCAGTCTCGATCAAAGTATTCTACTAAGCCTGATCGCCAACGAATTACTGCTCAATTCCCTGAAGCATGCATTTCGTGGCCGAGCTACAGGAACAATCGATGCCGAACTGCGCACCGCTCGCGATGGCGTAACGTTAACTATCTGTGACGATGGCAACGGAATTGCCCCGGGGCCGGCCGAAATTGAACAGCCACGCGGAACCGGCATAGACCTCGTCCAGGCAATGTCACGCCAACTTGGCGGCGAGTTCGTTGCCAATCGCATGCCTGCGGGCGGAACATGCGCAACTATTTCTTTTCCAAGCAGGATGTCACACCAACAACCAAACATTCATCTGTAACTCTCATTATGTCGAAAAAACGTATTCTGATCGTTGAAGACGAAGCGCTGACTGTGTTAGCACTCAAACACGAACTCACTGAGCTCGGCTACGAAATTGCGGGTGACGCTAGCACTGCAGCCGACGCGCTCCGCGCTGCCGAAGACAATCGCCCCGATCTTGTGCTCATGGATATTCAATTGGACGGTGGAATCAGTGGTGTTGCAGCAGCCGCTGCAATCCGCGGCCACCTCGATATCCCAGTTGTATTTCTGACTGCGCATGCATCTGGTGAAACGGTAGCGCGTGCGGTCGAGTCGGGCGCATTCGGATATCTGCTGAAGCCTTATACCGTGCCTGAATTGAAAGCGGCGATCGAGATCGCGCTCCACAAGCACAACACAGAAACCGCGATGCGACGTGCGCTCAGCACACGTTTGCCAATTGCCGTGGCACAATCTCAGCCGGCCTGAAAGCCTCGAGGACGGATTGCACAAAACGCAAACCTCAAGCGCGCGCGAATGCGACAACCCAATTACTGGCTGTGTTCGTAGCGCGGATAGCGCAATGCGGTAGGCCTCACGGTTATCTTTGATATGCTCAGAGCGACTGCCTCGTTTGTTGAAACACACCTGCCGGGCGAGCACTTCTGAACGTGTCATGCTGATTTGACAAGCGCGATTGCAAAACCGTCGTAGCCTTTGCTGCCGACCGTCTGTATCGCCGTAGCGCTGATCCGGGGCTCGATTCGCAATCGTTCAAAGAATCGCCGCATGCCGCTGATGTTCGCATCCGTGCTTTGAGCGTCGATTACTGCACCTTTGCGAATAACGTTGTCAGCGATGATCAGCGTGCCGGCTCGCGATAACCGCAGCGAAGCCTCGAGATAATCGGCGTAACTCGCTTTATCTGCGTCAATGAAAATCAGATCGAAAGGTGGATGCGACTCCGCGATCAGTTGTCTCAGAGTATCCGCTGCCGGGGCAACACGAATGTCAACCATAGTGTCCAGACCGGCGCGCGCTATGTTACGCCGGGCTATGTGTCCGTATTCGCAGTTCAATTCGAGCGTCAGCAAATGGCCATCTGGATCGAGCCCGCGCGCGAGCCAAATCGTACTGTAGCCGCCGAGTGTCCCGATTTCGAGAATCGATCACGCTCGTTGAACTTGCGCGAGTAACATGAGCAGTTTTCCCTGCGCAGGAGAAACGTGGATCGGTGGTAACCCGGCTTTAGCGCTCTCATCTAAGGCCGCACGCAGTGTACCGTCCTGTTCGACCAGGTGGCCGATGTAATCGTCAACTTCGTTCCAGAGTTTGTCGTTCATAATTGCGTTCAAAATAGAACGCTTTTAGTTGAACGTTGAGCGCTGAGCGTTTAACCATTGCGGGATTGAAGAAGATCGCGATCTATGGCGGCACCTTCGACCCAGTCCATCACGCGCATCTGATTCTTGCCCGGCAAGCGATTGAGACGATCGGTTTTGCGAAAGTCATCCTGGTGCCGGCGGCCATTTCCCCTCTCAAGAAGGCCGCTCCCGTCGCAAGCGGCAAATTACGATTAGCAATGTTACAAGCGGCGATCAAATGCGAGCCGGAGTTTGAAGTGGATGAATGCGAGCTGCTGCGACCGCCGCCTTCGTACACAATCGACACGGTTGAGGAAATTCGCCGGCGCGAATGCGATTCGTCCATTTTCTGCTTGATCGGTGAAGACAACGTCGAGCAACTGCCGCAGTGGCATCGCTTCGCTGAATTGGAGAAGAAGGTTCGCTTCGTGGTTCTCGACCGCTCCGGAAAACAACCCGCACATTCTTATCAGCTGATCCAACGTCGTATCGATATTTCCGCCACCGAGATAAGACGGAGAGTTGCGCACAATGAATCGATTCGTTATCTCGTACCCGACTCTGTGGAAGAAATTATTGAGCGCGAAAAACTTTATCAGGAGCAATCGCAATAACGCCAGAAAATCTAGCAAAAACGTGCGCTGAGCTCGCCTCAAACAAAAAGGCGGAGGACATTGTTGTCTTAGATTTGCGCGACATCTCGAGCTTTACGGATTTCTTCGTGATCTGCTCGGGCACGTCGGAGCCTCAACTCAGGGCGATTGCCAGCGAAATTGAGACACGCTTGCGCGAGGATTATTCGCTGCGGCCTGTGGCAGTCGACGGATTTCCTGCCAGTCAATGGATAGTCCTCGATTATTTACAAGTGGTCGTTCACATTTTTCATCGCGACAAACGCGCCTTCTACAGTTTGGAAAATCTATGGGGCGACGCGTCGGTGCTCCATTGGGAGTCAGTGCCAAGCCCGCTAGACAAAAAAGTCGGCGCGTCACAGGAGTGACGCGCCGGACTCAAAGCGACTGCCTTGCTGCTACTTCTTGGTTGGCGCCGGTGCCGGCGGAGGAGGCATCTTCGCAGCTGAACCCTGTGGAGCGGGTGTTGGAGGCGGTTTCACATCCTGCAATTCGACCTCAAAAATCAAAGTCGAGTTCGGACCGATGTCCGGGCCCATCGCGCGCTCGCCATACGCGAGGGTCGACGGAATGAACAACTGATATTTGGATCCCTGCTTCATCAGTTGAAGCGCTTCCGTCCAGCCTTTGATCACTCC
>DATARG010000232.1:0-6453 GCA_036264275.1 Candidatus Udaeobacter sp.
AAGTGACTTATCTGTCACTTTGTCTGACGGCCGTCGACGAACTGAATTTCTCCGGCTTACTCGCCGTAGTAGTACGCGCCACCGTAGTAACCATCCCAAGGATAGTACGGGTAATAATCTGGCGTGTAGTACGTGTTGTATTTTGCCTCGGGCGCGTGGAAGCCGTTGTTCGCGTAGTAAACATCGGCGCAGCCACCAAGCAGAAATACAAAGGCGACCCCACCAGCCACCGAAAGCATCGTTATGACTTGTCGACTTTTTTTCAGTATAGCTGTCACGCGTTTGGGGCGCTCATTTGACGGGAAGCCTTTTGCAAACGCAAGCTAAAAATTAAAACGCATCGGCACGTCCGCGAGCTTGTCGCGGTGCACCGATGCGTTAACCAACCGCGCGTCGCGAATTAGTACCAGTCGCCATAAACGGTCCTGGCGCGATAGTAGCGCGGACCGTAGGCATCGTTGTATTGAACGCCTGAGCGCACGACCGTAGTATCGTAGGCCGGCCCGTAGTAGGAATACGGGTATGCGTTATAGTCGTATGTGTATCCAGTATAGTATCCAGTCGGATAATAACCGGGCCCATAGGCAACGTACGGTGCGTCTGCACATCCGCCTAGAAAAGCTGTGACGAGGCCTGCGCAAAGGATCGACAGCAACACTGCAACGCGACACTTGGATTTCATTGTCGTTTTCATCAGATATCCCCTTTCTTCAATTCTGATCTCCCTCTCATCGCGAAGCCATTTTCGCGGCTTCGCCTGGCATGCTGGTCCCTCAGCAAGGACGGGTTTTAATCAGCAAGCCGTTCATTGTACCATTCGAATTCAGTGCTTCGATCGGTCGCCGATGTGGCAAAAATCCGCAGAACCATTTGAACTAGGGCGACATATCGACGCTCTCCAAAGCGTTTTGCATCAAATGCAGTGTTCGCTAACGTGCGCCTCCCAATGACACGAAAATTTTTTTGGCTCGGTGCGTTCCTGACCATTGTCTTTAGCATGTTCGGAAAGCAGCCGACCACATCGCCTGAAGAAAATTTTGATGCGATCATCCGTAACGGGACAGTTTACGACGGCACCGGCGCGGAGCCGCGACATGCCGACATCGCGATTCGAGGTGATCGGATAGCTGGCGTCGGTGATTTCAGATCTGCGAAAGCGAATACAGAGATCGATGCGAAGGGCCTCGCGGTTGCGCCCGGGTTCATTAACATGCTTTCGTGGTCAACGGAGTCGCTGATTCAGGATGGCCGATCGCAAAGCGAAATCCGGCAGGGCATCACGACAGAGATCATGGGCGAAGGCGAATCGATGGGGCCGGTAAACGATCGTGTACGCGAACACATGTTGAACGCGCAGATCGACATCAAGTACGACATTACTTGGAACACACTGGCGGAATATCTGCAGTATCTCGAGAAGCGTGGTGTGTCATGCAATGTGGCGTCGTTCGTCGGTGCGACGACGATTCGCGAATACGTCATCGGATTCGAAGATAAACAACCGACGCCAGAGCAGCTCGACCAAATGCGCGAGCTCGTGCGGAAAGAGATGGAAGCGGGCGCACTTGGCATCGGCACTTCACTGATTTATCCGCCGGCATTTTATGCGAAAACCGAAGAGCTGATCGAGCTGTGCAGGGTAGCGGCACAATATCACGGCAAATACATCTCGCACATGCGCAGCGAAGGAAATCAACTCCTGGAGGCGCTCGATGAGCTGGTGCGGATCGCGCGCGAAGCGAACATTCCGGCCGAGCTTTATCACATCAAAGCCGCCGGCAAAAAAAATTGGGGGAAAGAGGACGAACTGCTGGAACGAATCGAACGCGCGCAGAAGGATGGCCTCAACGTTCACGCTGACATGTACACCTACATCGCTGCGGGCACCGGACTCGACGCGTGTCTGCCGCCGTGGACGGAAGACGGTGGATACACGGCGCTTTTCAAGCGGCTACGCGATCCGGCGACGCGCGAGAAGATCAAAGCCGAAGTGAAGATCGACAGCGACAAATGGGAAAATCTTTACCTCGCGGCGGGTTCGCCGGACAAAATCTTATTGGTGGGATTTAAGTCAGAAAAACTGAAGCCGCTGACGGGCAAAACGCTAGCTGAAGTCGCGAAGATGCGCGGACAAGATCCAATCGACACGGCCATGGATTTGATCGCGGAAGACGAATCACGCATCAGCACCGTTTATTACGTGATGTCAGAGGACAACGTTAAAAAAGAATTGCGGAAGCCATGGATTTCCTTTGGCTCGGATGAAGCTTCGCAAGCACCGGAATCGCCGTTCACAAAATCGAATCCGCATCCGCGCGCTTATGGAAATTTCGCACGCGTCCTCGGCAAGTATGTCCGCGACGAAAAAGTGCTTTCACTGAGCGATGCGATACATCGATTGAGTGGGCTGCCGGCGACGAATCTCGGGCTCGATCACCGCGGGTTTCTCAAGGAAGGAATGTTCGCCGATGTCGTTGTATTCGATCCAGCGACAATCACGGATGCTGCTACCTTCGAAAAACCGCATCAATACGCGACAGGTGTGAAATATGTGTTCGTGAACGGTGTGCAGGTCATCAAAGACGGCGAGCACACCGGAGCGAAACCCGGTCGCGCGTTGTGGGGTCCGGGCAAATTGAAATAAACTGGCACGTACACATCGTATTCGACCCTTACCTTTCACCAATGGAACAGACCAAACGAGGTCCGTCGACAGCTTTTTCAAAAGATGTAAGCGACGGGCCTCTGCTAAGCGTATAGTTGTGAATCATCATTCGGTTGAAAACCAATTCGCGGAGTGAAGATTTATTTCAATGGATCCCATCAGGAGCACTAAATTGCGCTGGCTTCAGGGTGCGCTGCACGACATCAGCTACGAGTTATCGCGCTCGCAATTTTCCAGGTTTGCGCCGCAAGCATGGCAACCTGCGATCAACGCGTATCGATGTGACACGTGTATTCGAATCTGTGTTGATCTCGCCGGAGTCGATCGGTCGCTGATCGCTCTAACCGTGGAGCCGCGGCGGCTGATAATTCGCGGCACGCGTGAACTGCCAGAGCCGACCGGCGATGAGGGATGCGCCCAGCAATTACTCGCGATGGAGATCGATTACGGACCGTTTGAACGCGAAATAACCTTTCCTGTTGATGTGGAAATCGACAAAGCGCATGCCGAGCAGCGTAACGGGTTACTCTGGATTTCCCTGCCAGTGAGAAACAAATCATGAGCGCAGAAAATCTGAACGCGCTGCAATTACGCACGGATTCCAAGCCCACAGCTCCGAGTACCATCCCTCTCGGCGTTGACGAAAGCCGCACGCCGCAAATTCCGGAGGAGTTGTCGATTCTGCCAGTACGTGGCTTTGTCGTTTTTCCCGGGACCGTCATCCCGCTGAACGTTCAGCGTGCGGCGTCACTCAAACTGCTGGATGACACTTTGCCACGCACGAAAGTGATCGGGCTACTAACGCAGCGTGATGAAACGAAAGAAGAACCGTCGCCGCAGGATCTATACTCAGTCGGCACGGCTGCCCTCGTACTCAAACTTGTTAGGCAATCAGAGGACAACGTGCTCGTGATTGTGCAGGGGTTGCGCCGTTTTTCGCTACGCAAGATCATCGCGACTGATCCGTTCCTGCGCGCCGAAGTCGATCTGCCGCAATCGATTCTGCCGCCGCCGAGCAAGGAATGGCAGGCCACGTTCCGGAATTTGCGTGATTCAGCTACGCGCTTGTTCGAGCTGACACCAGATGCGCCGGAGCAGGCGCGCCTAATGATTTTGAATATCGAGAGCCCCGAGCAGCTCGCGGATTTTCTGGCGCCGAACCTCAATATAGATGTCGCGCAGAAGGAGGCGTTGCTCGAAGAACTCGACGTCGAAAAACGCGTCCACGCGGTGCAACAACACGTTTCGGCGCAACTGGAGATAGCTGAGATCCAACAGCGATTGCAAAAAGATGTCGCGTCGCAATTTTCCGACGCACAGCGGCGTGCCTATCTCCGTTCGCAGCTCAAAGCGATCCAGCATGAATTGGGTGAGGCGGATGGCGGCAGTGAAGAACAAGCGCAACAGCTGCGGGCGCGGCTGCAGGAAGCGAATCCGCCGGAGGAAGTGATGAAACAGGCGGAGCGCGAATTAAAGCGGTTGGATTTCATTCCGCCGGCGAGCCCCGAGTTTTCAGTGATCGTGAGTTACATCGAGATTATTGCCGATCTTCCATGGAACAAACTGAGCAAGGACAATCTCGATCTCGATCAGGCGCAGCAAGTCCTCGATCGCGACCACTACGATCTTGAAAAAGTTAAAAAGCGGTTGATCGAATATTTGGCCGTACGAAAACTTAATCCGCAAGGACATGGCGCGATCCTCTGTTTTCTCGGGCCGCCTGGGGTAGGCAAAACCAGTCTAGGCCAATCGATCGCCGACGCGCTGGGCCGCAAATTCGTGCGGATCAGTCTGGGTGGAATGCGCGATGAAGCGGAAATTCGCGGTCATCGACGAACGTACATCGGCTCGATGCCGGGGCGCATCATTCAGGAACTGCGCCGCTGCGGCACGCGCAATCCTGTGTTTATGCTCGACGAGATCGACAAGATCGGTGCGGATTTTCGGGGGGACCCTGCAAGCGCGTTGCTCGAAGTGCTCGATCCGGCGCAAAATCATGCGTTCGTCGATCGTTACCTCGACCTGCCGTTCGATCTTTCGCAGATCATTTTCATCGGCACAGCAAATTACATTGACGGGATCCCGGAACCATTGCGCGACCGGATCGAGGTGATGTCGATCCCTGGTTACACCGAGCGCGAGAAACTTGAGATCGCGAAGCGCTATCTTGTTCCGCGTCAGCTGCAGGAGAACGGATTAAAACCGGAGCAATGTGAATTTCAGGACGAGGCGCTTCGCCGGATCATCAACGATTACACGCACGAAGCCGGCGTGCGCGAACTCGAAAGACAGATCGGGGCGATTTGCCGCGGTGTCGCGGCCCAGGTTGCGCGCGGAAAAACCGAGCACGTGACAGTTGCGCCGGAGACTGTCCGAGAAATACTCGGCCCTGCGAAATACGTTCGCGAAACGAGACTCAAAACCAGTAAACCCGGCGTGGTCACCGGATTGGCTTACACGCCCACGGGTGGCGAAGTATTGCACATTGAAGCGACGCGTTATTCGGGCAAAGGGAATATTACGCTTACCGGACAGATTGGAAACGTTATGAAAGAATCTGTGCAGGCCGCGCTCAGTCTCCTTCGCAGCCGAGACGGTCAACTGGGCGTGAACCCGGAAGACTTTCAAAAGATGGACATCCATGTGCACGTCCCCGCCGGCGCTGTGCCAAAAGACGGGCCGTCAGCCGGCATCGCAATGTTTACTGCGCTCGCTTCGCTCTTTAGTGACAGACCGGTTCGTTCCGATGTCGCGATGACGGGCGAGGTTACCCTGCGCGGACTCGTCCTGCCGATCGGCGGACTAAAAGAAAAAAGTCTGGCTGCGATGCGTGCCGGTATTTCAACTGTCATCATCCCGAAGTTGAACGAAAAAGATCTGATCGACGTTCCTGAGGAAGCGAAACAGAAACTTAAATTCGTTCCGGTGGAAAATGTAGACGAGGTCCTGGCCGTTGCTCTGGAGAAGGACGGCGCTGCATCCGCTCCAGGCGGTAAAGCGGCCTAGTGTTAACGTGGTGTTGGCCTAACCAGCGACTCTCGCCACAAACGCATTGCAATTCCGCAGTTTACTTCCATTCCCAGTAATCAGAGTGCGTATTGCCCTCGGCGTCTACCGTGTACTCGAACAGCACTGCCACCTTGTTAAGGCGGGACCACTTTTGAGGCATGGTTTGGAAATAGAGCGCGCCGCAATACGTCGCGCTCCCGTCTTTTTTCATTGTGCCAACACCATGTCCGGTCCATGTGGACGTTTTGCCGTCCTTCGTTATCATGATGCCTTGACCTTCACCATATTGTGTCCCGTCTGGACGGAAAATGGTCACGTAGGTGCCTGTGTCTTTTATGCCTGTACCCAACACTGATCCGGTTGCCTGAAACGACGTTTCCATCTTTGGGTCCCCGCCCAGGTTTGGCAATACACGTCGCATCGTAATCTTACCTGATATTTCGCCGATCTTTTCGCCTAACATAATGTTCTTCTGTTTAGGTTACTTTTTCGATTACAGGATTCTGCCCGGAAATTACAGCGATAAATAATGTAAGAATGTGACAGAACCCGGAGCGGAAAAGTTCGTGATCCGCTCCCACATGCTAAGTGTCAGGGAGCTACGACCGGGCTCCATCCAGCTGGTATAATCGGGCCTAACGCAGCATTGACTTAAATATTGTTGGCGAGATACGCGATCGCCGTTTGACCACTGACAGGGTTGTAGAGCATGTAATCGGGATTTCCGTCTCTATCCAGGTCGGCTATAGCCACTAACGGCCAGGTGATGGGAATGGTCG
>DATARG010000243.1:0-12298 GCA_036264275.1 Candidatus Udaeobacter sp.
GGCAGCGCCAATCCCACGGCGATATGAATCCAGCTTGTCCAAGTACGCAACGTTTCACCACCCGCGTAGTAAAGCCCGTATCCGGTGATGGTCAGAATACCGAACGCGCCAAGGAACAACGACCCGTTGCCACGATTCCGGCGTGCACGCCAAGTGAAGCGCACGTGACCGGTGAGAAGCGTCCCGATAAGGACCAAAATTGCCATCGCGGAGGCGCCGTGGATCTTCATCGCCCATGCCTTTACGCTCATCTCGAAATCGCCACGTGATGAGACCAAATAATTCCAATATACCCACGTCGCGCCGCTCAAAAAAAGCAGGGCAAATACGCTGTATAGCAAGCGTCGGTGAAACGGCTTCAATCGGATTAAGTCTGGCCGGGCGTGACGCACGTCGGGTGAAACGTCCAGGAGGGGGCGCCGTTTTGCTCGAGCAACAAGGCATCCGCGGAATACCGCGCAAGCAAAGGTGCGGCTCGTTCACGCAGCACGAACAAGGCTTTCGTCAGTGCATCTGCTGTCATGCAGTTCGCAGCGGCCACAGTCACGCTGACCAAGCCGCACGCGGCTCGGCCGGTGCGTCCGTTCAACATCGGACTAACGCAACAACCACGTTTTTTTGTGCGAGCAAAGTAAATTCCCGATGTGGCTATCGCACGCTCGCGAAGTGTCACCACTCCGGCAGCGCGTCTCGGTTGTGCCGGGTGGCGCAGGTGCACAATCTGCGACGCCGATCCGAAAACACGCAGGTCACCCCCGGCATTTACGATGCCCGCCATGACGCGGTTGCGTTTCAAAACATCGACTACGCGATCGACCGCGAAGCCCTTCGCGATACCGCCGAAATCAATCAATAGCGGGCGGCGAAATCGGATGTGGCCGGTGGGTCCAAGAATGATATCGCGCCAGTTGCCCTTTGCGACATGTGAACGGTGACGCGGGAGATAATTCCATTTCACGAGTTGCCCGGCCATTGTGACGTCGAAAATACCATTGGTGTTGCGCGAAAATTCCTGCGCTGATTTCAAAACGCGCCAGGTCCATGGATGAACGTGCACCGGTTTGCAGCACGCATCGCGGTTCATCCGCGAGACATCGCTTTCAGGATCGTGAAAACTCATTAATCGATGTACCTGCGCGATCGCCAGAAATGCCGCTTCGACACCACCTTCCAAATCGGTGGGGTCACTTCCGAACGCTTGAATTTCCACGAAGGTGCCTAGCAATGGGCGACACCGCCGAACCTCGAATTGTGCATTCGTGCTCATTCGTCGTTAGCTGCGCTTCAGCGCGATTTCATAGAATGCGAGCAGACGCTTCACCCCGTCCGTGACGTGGCGGCAACTCAGAGTCGCGCCGCTCATGTTTTTGATGTCTCCATCTAGTTTCAGTGGCGATTGGCTCGTTTTCCCGACGAATTGGCTGCGCCAGTTTTCATTCCGAATTTCGCCCCCATAAGTTTCGCGATAATCCATTACCTCGATTTGTTTGACCGAGCCATTGGCATTCAGGCCGACTGCGTAGGTGATAAACTCGTGTTTGCCGACGACTTCGTCGACTATGAACCAGCCACCACCGCTCACGCGCCAGACTTGTTGTTCGTCGTGCAACACGCGTACGCCGCTGGCCTGCTCGATGGCTTTGCGTTGAACCGAAGCCAGTTTAACCGGCGCTGCCGTCAATGATTTGCCAGGAAAAATCGCGCGCTGCGCTTGATCGACTGTCAGGTATTGAACCGCAAACGTGGACGGGGCAACCAACGCGGAAATTGGCAGAGCAATGAAAGCGAATTCCGATTTCGTCATGGACTAAAAATTAAATCCGACTCTCAAGCGCACGTAATATTCTTCATGTTCGTCACCGAAAATGTAGCCATCGTGCGCGGCGAACTCCTTATTGTCCTGGCTGAAAGCCTGGCCAATTGGCAGTTGACGAAGAAAACCGATGGTGGCCCACCAACGCTCGCCTCCGTAATGAATCGTTGGGCCGATAAAATACGCTGAGTGCTCGTGCACGGTGGCATCGGCAAACTCATGGTGGTTCCAGAATTCCAGTCCGGCTGACCAATTGCGCACAAACCGGTAAGAAAGCCCGCTGAACCATTCGAACATGCCATCGCGTTCCCACTCGCCTTCCTCTTCTTTCTCGAACTCGAGTTCGTAATTGATGTTCAGCGCCCAAACAAGCCGATCCTCGAGCCAGTTCTTTTGCAGCAGGACTTTCCATTCCAGCTCCGTTTCCTGATCGCCAACCGCTGGCTCGAAATAAAGCGCGAGACCAATCGGATCCTTGTAAGGACTCAGGAGCCGATAAATGGCTTCGAAAGAAACTGATTCGAAGTGATAGCTGTCGAACGGCGCGGATGGATCATGGCCTCCATGGACGTCCTCGCCGCCCGTTTCGTAAACCCCCGGAAGGCGTTTTTTCGGGTGCGCCGGATCTGCCAACGGCACGTCATCGTTCGCATCGACGTAATGATGGTTGAGGTAAAGTGCGACCTGAAAATTATCTGTTACTCCATACTCAAGCTCTTCGCGAAAATCGAAGACATTGTACGTGCCGTGCTCTTTTTCCCAGCGCGCGGTCATCCATTGTTCAAATTCCCACCGGCCTTTGGGGAGCAAATCGGTTGTATAAGTCCAAGCGAAGATCGCTTCGTCGGCGCGGGCAATTGAAACACAAAGCGCAATTGCTGCGATTAATGTAACTCGGGGTTTCATCGCCGATATTTCTAACAGCCAGCGATGACTTCCGCTGTTGGACGGTTGCCAATTTTTGACGCCGGATTGCAGCGCAATCCAATGCGGGTCACAGCAACGCGCCGCTAACTGGAGTACTACGCCTGTTTTTCCGCGTATCTTCCGAACAGCCAGCAAAGATCCGAAAGCCGGTTGAGATACCGCAAAATCTCCGGGTTGAAATCTTTGTCTCCCACACTGAACGCGGCGATGTGTCGCTCTGCGCGGCGACATGTTGTGCGGGCAAAATCCAATGCCGCAGAAATCGGCGTGCCACCGGGCACGACCCAATCCTTGGGATACAACGATTTGTCCTTCTCAAGGTCGAAAACTACCGAAGTAATCCGATCGACCATCTCGGTTGTAGTGAGATGATAGCCATCTTTGACGTACCGTTCATGGTCGGATGGCGCCGTTGCTAGTTCGCCCATCACAACAATTAAATCTCTTTGCGTTGCCAGGATTTGATCCGAAAGGAATTTATCAGTTGCAATAGATCGGGCGAGACCAAGCGCAGCGCTCAATTCATCGACGCACCCGTAGGCGTCGACGCGCGGATCGGCTTTTGATAATCGCCGTCCGTACATCAAAGACGTTTCGCCTTTGTCGCCAGTTTTAGTGACAATGGACACGCGAAAATTGTAGGGCGTTTCTGTGAAACGCCAACCGTAAGATGGCGTCTGACACAGCGCCTACAAAATCCGGTTACCCAATCGCAGGTTGCGGCTCGACTTCTTCGATTACCGGCGCGCCAACCGGTTCGCCTTTTTCGACCAGCTTAAGCTGGCGATGTTGGGGGAACCCAGTTCCGGCAGGAATTAAGTGACCCATGATCACATTTTCCTTAAAGCCGCGCAGCCTATCTATTTTACCTAGCGTCGCCGCTTCAGTCAGAACACGTGTGGTATCCTGAAACGAAGCTGCAGAAATAAAGCTGTCGGTTTCCAGCGAAGCCTTGGTGATGCCGAGCAACACCGGAACTGCCTCCGCAGGCTTGCCGCCTTTCTCCACGACTTTCTTGTTCTCTTCCTCGAAGTCGAGTTTATCGACCTGATCGCCCCAGAGCAGCGAGGTATCGCCCGGATCGGTGATCTTCACCTTGCGCAACATTTGACGCACGATGATCTCGATGTGCTTATCATTGATCTCCACACCTTGGAGCCGATACACCTCCTGCACTTCGTTCACCAAGTGTTCCTGCAATTCCTGCGGACCGCACACTTCCAGAATCTCGTGCGGCACAATAGGTCCTTCGGTCAATTGTTGACCCTTCTTCACGTAATCGCCTTTGAATACGATGATGTGTTTTGTAAGCGGAATGAGATGCTCTTCCTCAGCGCTCGTGTCTGGATCTTTCAAGATCAAGCTGCGTTTGCCGCGTACGGTTCCGCCGAACTCGACGATGCCGTCGATCTTGGCAATCTCAGCCGCATCCTTCGGGCGTCGAGCTTCGAACAATTCCGCAACCCTCGGCAGACCGCCCGTAATGTCCTTTGTCTTTGCGACTTTACGTGGGGTTTTTGCCAGTAACGCGCCGGCTCGCACCTTGTGGCCTTCCTCGACGATGACGTGAGCGCCAGCGGGAATTGAATAGCTCGCGAGGACCTCCTTCTTGTCACCTACAATGACCACCTGCGGATGCAGATCCTCCTTGTGCTCGATGACCATTGTGCCCATGAGGCCTGTTGCTTCGTCGACTTCTCGTTTGATTGTCACTCCCGCAATCATATCGCGGAATTCGATCTTGCCGCCTTTGTCAGTAAGGATCGGCACGTTGTATGGATCCCATTGGACAAAGGTTTCACCCTTCTTCACAGACGCGCCGTCTTCCTTGGAAATCACTGAGCCGCTGACGATGTTGTAGCGCTCGAGCTCGCGGCCCTCGTCGTTGTTCACGCTGATCGAGCCGTTTTTGTTTAACACGATCCAGCTTCCGTCGAGTGCTTGCACAGTACGCAAATCATTGAACTGCACAGTGCCATCGTTTTTCGCTTTGATAATTGGTTGCTTAAACGTCTGGCTCGCCGTGCCCCCGATATGGAACGTGCGCATCGTTAGCTGCGTACCCGGTTCGCCGATAGACTGCGCAGCAATAATACCCACCGCCTCACCGAGCTTCACAAAGTCGCCTGTGGCGAGGTTGCGCCCGTAACACTTCGCGCACACGCCGCGGCCACATTCGCACGTGAGCACAGACCGGATCTTGAGTTGCTCGACGCCGATGCGCTGTAAGTCGGCTGCGATCTTCTCGTCGATGTACTGGTTTGCCTTGACGATCTTCTTCTTTTTGTCCACTGGGTCGGCAATCGTTTCGCAGCTCACGCGCCCAATGATGCGTTGACCAAGATCGACAACTTCTTCGTCACCTTCGTAAATCGAGCGCACCACGATCCCGTTCACGGTCCCACAATCGTCCGCAACGATGATTACATCCTGGGCCGCATCCACGAGTTTGCGGGTGAGATAACCGGAGTCCGCAGTCTTCAACGCCGTGTCAGCGAGACCTTTGCGCGCGCCGTGAGTCGAAATGAAGTACTCCAGGACGGTCAATCCTTCGCGGAAATTCGACGTAATGGGACGCTCGATGATTTCGCCGCTCGGCTTAGCCATCAAACCGCGCATGCCAGCGAGCTGCCGCACTTGCTGGCGATTGCCGCGCGCGCCTGAATCGACCATCAAATGAATCGGATTGAACTCCTTGCGATCCTGATTCTCCTCGATCTCGCGGAACATCACGCTGGAGATTTGATCGCCGGCGTGCGTCCAGATATCGATAATCTTGTTGTACCGTTCACCGTCGGTGATGATGCCGCGGCGATATTGCTGATCCACCTGTTTGACCTGCTTGTATGCATTCTCCAACTCGGATTCTTTCCGTTTTGGAATGATCATGTCCTCGATACCTATCGAGATGCCGGCGCGAGTCGCTTCCTTAAACCCTAGCTCTTTCAGTTTATCCAGCGTGGCAACCGTAACTGCGGGGCCGGCGATTTGATAGCAGCGCCAAATGATATCGCTCAGTTGTTTTTTGCCCGCCGGTTTGTTGAAAAAACCAAGTTCTTTCGGCCAAATTTGATTGAAAATAACGCGCCCAGCAGTTGTCTCCAGTACTGTGATGTCGGGATTTCCAAGGTTAGTTTGCCGTCCGCGGTCAGGGTTCTTGAATAAAATGCGGTCGTGCGTTTTGATGGTGCCTTCGGTCATTGCAAATTCGACTTCGGAGGCGTCGGCAAAGAGCGGTAAATGCTGCCCATCCTTCTTCTGCATCCGCGGATTCTGAGTTATGTAATAGCAACCCAGGGTTATGTCCTGACTTGGCGTGGTGATCGGCCTGCCGCTCGACGGAGAGAAAATATTGTTGGGCGCGAGCATCAGCATGCGGGCTTCCAACTGCGCTTCGACCGAGAGCGGGACGTGCACGGCCATTTGATCACCGTCAAAGTCGGCGTTGTAAGCGGTGCAAACGAGCGGATGAATGCGGATGGCTTCACCCTCGATCAATTGCGGTTCAAACGCCTGAATCGAGAGGCGGTGCAAAGTTGGAGCGCGATTCAGGAGCACCGGATGGCCTCTGGTTACTTCGTCAAGGATGTCCCACACTTCAGGCGTTTGGCGCTCAATCATCTTTTTAGCGCTGCGCACTGTATGGACGTATCCGAGGTCTTTCAGCCGACGAATGATGAACGGCTCGAAAAGCACCAACGCCATTTTCTTCGGCAATCCGCATTGATTCAGCTTTAGCTCCGGGCCAATAACAATCACCGAGCGGCCCGAGTAATCGACGCGTTTACCTAACAAATTTTGACGGAAGCGGCCGCCTTTGCCTTTAAGCATGTCGCTCAGAGATTTGAGCGGACGATTGCCCGCGCCGGTCACCGCGCGACCGTGCCTGCCGTTATCGAACAACGCGTCAACAGCTTCCTGCAACATGCGCTTCTCGTTTCGAATGATGACATCCGGCGTCTTCAGCATGAGCAGATTCTTGAGCCGGTTGTTACGATTGATCACGCGACGATAAAGATCATTGAGGTCCGAGGTCGCGAAGCGTCCACCTTCCAACGGAACTAAAGGACGCAAATCCGGCGGAATAACTGGCAGTACCTCCAGGATCATCCACTCGGGTCGGGCTCTCGAACTTTGAAAGCCTTGAACAAGCTTGAGACGTTTAGCCAGTTTCTTCCGAATCTGCTTGCTCTTCGTCGCCCCCATCGCCTTCTCCAGCTCTTTATTGAGCTTGTTAAGGTCGATCTCGGAGAGAAGTTTCTTAATCGCTTCAGCACCCATCCCGGCGACGAAGTCTTCTCCGTATTGATCCTGCGCCTCACGGTATTCGACTTCGTTCAGCAATTGTGTTTTCTGCAATGGCGTCTTGCCGGGATCGATGACGATGTAGTCTTCGTAATAAATCACGCGCTCAAGCTGACGCGCGCTCATGTCGAGCATGAGTCCAATGCGCGACGGCATGCATTTGTAAAACCAGATGTGCGAAACAGGCACTGCCAGCTCTATGTGTCCCATCCGTTCACGACGGACGCGCGCGAGTGTGACTTCGACGCCGCAACGATCGCAGATCACGCCCTTATGCTTGATGCGCTTGTATTTTCCGCAGGAACATTCCCAATCGCGAGTCGGCCCAAAAATCCGTTCGCAGAAAAGCCCGCCCTTTTCTGGTTTAAACGTGCGATAGTTAATCGTCTCCGGATTTTTGACCTCGCCTTTGCTCCATGAGCGCATGGTATCGCTCGAGGCAATGCCAATGGCCACTTGATCAAAACCCACTGGGCGTTCTTCGCCCACCAACTCACGCCAGGAATGTTCGTTCATGATTTCTCGAATAAGTTATGAATGTAAAAACTATGCGACGCTTTCCATAAAGGTCGGCGCCTGACTACCAACCTTCACGTCCAGACCAAGGCTTTGCATTTCCTTGATCAACACGTTGAAGGATTCGGGCGTTCCCGCTTCGAGCGAATTGTCGCCCTTAACGATTGACTCGTAGATGCGCGTGCGGCCTTGCACGTCATCAGACTTAACCGTCAGCAATTCCTGTAACGTATAGGCAGCGCCGTAGGCCTCGAGCGCCCAGACCTCCATCTCGCCAAAGCGTTGACCGCCGTATTGGGCTTTGCCACCGAGCGGCTGTTGAGTGACTAGCGAATACGGTCCGACAGCACGGGCATGAATCTTGTCCGCCACAAGGTGGCCGAGCTTCATCATGTAAATGTGGCCAACGACGACTTCCTGATCAAACGGATCACCTGTGCGACCATCAAACAGGCGCGCCTTTCCGTTCTCCTGCACCCATGTAAAGCCCTCCTTCTTTTTGGCCTGAATCAGATAATCGCGGATTTGTTTTTCCTTGATCCCATCGAACACTGGAGTCGCCACTTTGAATCCAAGTGCTTTGGCAGCAACGCCGAGGTGCGTTTCCAAAACCTGACCGACATTCATACGGCTCGGAACGCCTAACGGATTGAGCACAATTTCGACTGGCGTTCCATCTGCGAGGTACGGCATGTCTTCCTCGGCTACAATGCGCGCCACAACGCCTTTATTCCCGTGACGGCCCGCCATTTTGTCGCCGACGCTCAGCTTGCGCTTGCTGGCGATGTAAACTTTGACCTGTTTGATGATCCCCGGTTCGATCTCCTCGCCGCTTTCGACCCGATCCGTCGCGCGATCTTTTTCGAGCTCCAGTTCGGCAAACTTGTGTTCGTATCCGCCAATGATTTCCCGGATCCGATTTCGAATCGGGCTCGGATCGATCTCGATATGATCGTGCGCGGTCGCCAATTTTCGCAAAAGCGTTTTTGTAATTTTGCGATTAGCCGGGATGATGATTTCACCGGTTTTGGCGTTTACGACATCGAGAGGAATCTTTTCGCCCAGCAGGACATTGGAAAGTGAATCGGTGAGTTGCTCAATGAGCCCTTCTCTCTTCCGCTTGTGATCTTCGCCAATGCTCTTGAGCTGTCGTTTGGTTTCCGCAGGAGTAAGTTTCTCGCGTGAAACTTCACGGCGGGAGGACACCTTCACGTCCATCACGATTCCGTACGTTCCAGAGGGGACGGTGAGCGACGTATCTTTCACGTCGGCGGCTTTTTCTCCAAAGATCGCGCGAAGCAGTCGCTCTTCCGGAGCCAGCTCCGTTTCGCTTTTCGGCGTAATCTTTCCAACTAAAATATCCCCTGGCTTCACCTCCGCACCGATTCGCACGACGCCGTCTGGACCCAAGTTCCGTAGAGCCTCTTCGCTTACATTGGGGATGTCGCGCGTGATTTCTTCGGGGCCCAACTTGGTATCGCGTGCGCCTATCTCGAACTCATCGATGTGAATGGAAGTGTAAATGTCTTCCTTCACGACCTTCTCCGAGATCATGATCGCGTCCTCGAAGTTGTAGCCGTTCCACGGCATGAATGCGACGAGCACGTTGCGGCCGAGCGCCAGTTCGCCATGATCGGTGTTCGGACCATCGGCGATGACTTGGCCGCGCTTCACGTGCTGGCCCTTGCGAGCAATCGGTTTCTGATTCACGCAGGTGCCGGCGTTCGACCGCATGAATTTCCGAAGCTCGTAAACGTAAATCCCGGCCTCGGAATCGGTTTTTATCTTCTTTTTCGATTCGGGCAAATGGCCGTCCTTCGTAACGATAATTTGGTCAGCCGCGACTGAAGCGACCTTGCCGCTATCAACGGCTAGAACAACTGCGTGCGAATCGCGCGCAACTTTTTCTTCAAGACCAGTGCCCACCAGTGGCATCTCGGAAACAATCAGCGGCACGCCCTGGCGTTGCATGTTGGAACCCATTAGTGCGCGGTTCGCATCGTCGTGCTCCAGAAATGGGATCAGGCCGGCCGCTACCGAAACGAGCTGCTTGGGCGAGACATCCATGTAATTCACCTTTGAAGGATCGACTTCGAGGAAATCGCCGCGGTAACGCACCGACACTTTCTCACCTGTGAAATGGCCGCGCCCATCAATCGGCGCGTTCGCTTGCGCGACGAGAAAATTCTCCTCACGGTCCGCCGTGAGATACTCGATCTCATCGGTGACCCGGCCGTTCACTACCTTGCGATATGGTGTTTCGATAAAACCAAACTCGTTTATCCGCGCGAAGGTGCTCATTGAACTGATCAAGCCAATGTTTGGACCTTCAGGCGTCTCGATCGGGCAAATGCGTCCGTAGTGAGACGGATGAACGTCGCGCACTTCAAAGCCGGCGCGCTCGCGGCTTAAACCTCCAGGGCCGAGAGCGGACAAACGCCGCTTGTGTGTCAATTCAGCGAGCGGATTCGTTTGATCCATGAACTGCGACAGCTGCGAACGCCCGAAGAAATCCCTGACGACCGCGCTGAGCGCTTTAGGATTGATAAGCTTTTGCGGCGTCATTCCATCGACGTTGATATCGAATAGAGTCATCCGCTCCTTCACAAGACGCTCCGTCCGAGCCAGACCGACCCGGCATTGGTTAGCCAGTAATTCGCCCACGGTGCGGACGCGCCGGCTGCCAAGGTGGTCAATGTCATCAAGTGTGCCTTCGCCGCGCCGCAGATTGATCAAATATTTGATCGCCGCGATGAAGTCTTTGTCTGTCAGAATGCGCTCAGAAGCATCAACGTTAATCCCAAGCTTCTGATTGATTTTGTAGCGTCCAACTCGGCCGAGGTCGTATTTCTTCGGATCGAAGAAGAGTCGCTTGAGTAAAGCGCGGGCGTTGGCCACGGTGGGCGGATCGCCCGGGCGAAGACGGCGGTAAATGTCTTTGAGAGCCTCTTCCTGGTCGTGAGCCGGATCCTTTCTCAAGGCCTTCACGATCGTGTCGTCATTCGAGATATCGATCACTTTGGCCTCGTGAATATTCAGCGCCATGATCTGGCGAACGGTCGCCAGAGTCAGCGGCTCAAACGCGCGCGCGACCGTCACCTCGCCATCGCGGATGTCTGCGGTGAGGACTTTGCTGGCGAGCTGTTCTTCGTCGAGTTTGTCGCTCAGCTTCAGGTTCTCGATGTTGTAAAAAAGTTTGATGACCTCTTCGTCAGAGCCATAGCCGAGGGCGCGCAGAAAAGTCGTCGCGAGGAATTTCCGTCGGCGCTTGCGTCGGTCGAGATAAATGTAGAGCAGGTCAGCGGTATCGAACTGCACCTCGATCCAGGAGCCGCGGTCGGGAATGATGCGGAAGCTATAGAGGACCTTGCCGTTAACGTGGACAGTGGACTCGAATGCAATTCCAGGAGAACGATGCAACTGGCTCACCACCACGCGCTCCGCACCATTGATTACGAAGGTGCCTTGCGGCGTCATGAGCGGGATCTCACCCATGTAAACCTTCTCTTCCTTCGTGCCTTTCTCCTCCCGCAACTGAAACGTCACGTGCAGCGGTGCACTGTACGTTTGCCCTTCGCGCTGCGCTTCAATCGGTGTCAATTTTGGTTCGCCAATATCGTAGTGGCTGAAATCAAGAACAGCCTTCTCATCGTAGCTTTCGATAGGGAAAACTTCTTTGAAAACGGCCTGAAGCCCCTGATTTTTGCGCTTCGAATACGAGACGTCTTTCTGAAGAAAATCGACGTATGAATTAGCCTGAACCTCAATGAGGTTGGGCGGTTCAATGGCTTCCTTAATACTTCCGAAGTAAATGCGTTCCGACATAATGCCTAAGCTCACGAGCTAAAACCTCACACCGACCACACTAAATCGCGGGCCGGAGCGGGCAGATTTACCGATTCCGGGATGGGCGAAGGGCGCAAAAATGCCACCAAAACGTCGATCTGTCAAATCGACGATCTCCGTCTCGTGGCCGGTAATGGGATTTGCGTTCTAGCGCCGGGTTAAAAATACGTCTGGCGGGCTGTAAGTGGTTGTAATCCTATTACGAACCTGGCGCCGCGCAACAGATTTTCTGCTGCGCCAGCGCCCGAATTGAATTCGTCTATTTGATTTCGACCTTCGCGCCTGCGGCTTCGACCTTCTTTTTGATCTCATCCGCCTCCTGCTTGGTCACGCCTTCCTTGATTGTTTTGGGCGCGCCTTCTACGAGTGCTTTCGCCTCAGCAAGGCCTAGTCCCGGGACTGCGCTCCGCACCTCTTTGATGACTGCAATTTTGTTTGCTCCCATTTCGGTAAGGATCACATCGAACGTGGTCTTTTCCTCGGCTGCTGGTGCTGCGGCTCCGCCAGTTGCCCCTGTAGCGGGCCCTGCGGCAACTGCTACTGGCGCCGCGGCGCTCACGCCCCATTTTTCCTCAAGCTGCTTAACCAATCCAGCAATCTCCAGAACCGAAAGGTTACTGAGTTGCTCCACTAATTTATCTGTATCTGCCATTTTAGTTTTTCCTCCAGTTGCCGCCTTCGAAAGCCTTCGAAGAATTAAAGCCGATAGCCATCAGCTCGGACAATTTCCGTTTGTGTTGTAGCCGCGGCCCCGTGGGCCGCCGCACGTCGCACAGCGACGCGGCTACAAAGTCTTCATGCTGCGGGTGCGCCCTCCTTCTTGGCTTTTGCATTCAACAATCGCGCTAACGCCGCGCCAGGTTCGTTGAACAAACGCACTAGACGCGTTGC
>DATARG010000053.1:0-5818 GCA_036264275.1 Candidatus Udaeobacter sp.
TGAGCTAAAGAAATTTTTTCAGAAGCGCGGCGCCGACCTCGAAGAGCAAAAGGTCATACTTAACTCAAGCCGTCGCGCGCGTGCTTCAACTTCGCGAGCTGCGCGGTAAGAGCGCTAAGCCGTCGCCGGTGCTCCTCGACCACCGCCGCTGGAGCTCGCTCTACGAACGCGTTGTTTTGCAATTTTGCCTCAACGGTTCGCGCTTCGTCACCGATCCGCGCGATTTCCTTGTCCAAACGCTCGCGTTCACCTGCCTCGTCCGCGGCTGCGATCACAAGAAAAAGTTCGCCTAACGGAGTGACCGCCACTGGAGCACCAGCCGGCGCCTTGTATTTGGGATCGAGCGTTATCTCTTCGGCATTTAATAAGCGACTCAGAGTCGAAATTTGGGCAGAAATCGATTTATCGTCCGTGCGTAAAATAAATTGTATTTTCCTATTTGACGGTAACTTCGATACTGATCGTAAATTCCGGCCCGCTTGAACGGTTTCGTAGACCGCTGATACCAGTTGCCGATTGTTTGTAACGTCAGCCGCCGTTTCCAAAGCAACCTTTTGGGGCGGCGCCGCAAACTGAATCGAACCTTTTCCGAGGTTCATTAGCGACCAAATCTCCTCTGTTAAATGCGGCATGAATGGATGCAGTAATCGCAATGTCGCCGAGAGCACTACGTCCATTACCGCCAGCACCGCTCTTTTTTTCGCTTCGTCGTCCCCGAAAATGTCGGTCTTGGCCGCTTCAACAAACCAGTCGCAGTAATCGCTCCACACAAAGTTATAGAGATGTTGGGCGACAATGTTGAAGTGATATTCGCGATATGCAGACTCGATTGCGTCGATTGTCTCATTCAACCGGGCCAGCACTTCGACGGCGTAGATCGATAATGACTGAGTGTCGATTTTTGGTATGGTCTCACTCGCACCGTGCATCTGGCGAAAACGTGCAACGTTCCATAGCTTCGTCGCAAAGTTACGGCCTTCTTCAATTTGCCGTTCATCGAATCGAATGTCCTGCCCTGTAGGCGCGATGCGCATGAGGCCAAATCGCAGACCGTCTGCTCCATACTTGTCGATCAACTCGAGCGGATCGGGCGAATTACCAAGCGATTTCGACATTTTGCGCCCCTGGCTGTCGCGAACAATGCTCGTGAAGAAAACGTGCTTAAACGGGATGTTGTCTTTAATCTTGTCGGATTTCCCCGGCTTGAACTCGAGGCCGGCGATGATCATGCGCGCGACCCAAAAGAAAATGATGTCCGCCGCGGTTACGAGCACACTGGTGGGATAGAATTTCTTTCGTGTCTCCAGGTCCATCGTCTCGTAGGCCCACAGCCAGGATGAAAACCAGGTGTCGACCGTGTCTTCATCCTGGATCCAGTTCTCAGAATCAGACGGTGGCTCGATCCCCACGTAAATTTCGGCCTTGGAATTTCGGACTTCGGATTTTTTCTTTGCATACCAAGCCGGTATCCGGTGTCCCCACCAAACCTGTCGGCTGATGCACCAGTCACGAATGTTCTCAAGCCATTGGGCATAAACTTTTTCCCAGTGGGTCGGGAAGAAACGGATCAGGTGATCACGAACGACTGCGAGTGCTTCTTTTGTTTTCGGGTAGCGCAGGAACCATTGTTCACTCAGACGCGGTTCGATTGGCACGTCACTGCGATCGCTGAAGCCTATATTGTTCTCATACGGCTCGGCTTTCGCTAAGAGTCCCCTCGCCTGCAATAATTCCGCCGCTCTTTTGCGCGCGTCGAAACGCTCCAGCCCATGCAGCTCCGGGATCGCAGGGCAATTGACGCGGCCAGTCGGGGTCAAAACGTCAATGATCGGCAGGTTATGACGCTGCCCGATTTCAAAATCCAATGCGTCATGCGCAGGCGTCACCTTCAGTACACCCGTTCCAAACTCGGGATCGATCGCTTCATCGGCGATGATTGGAATTTTCTCCCGTACCAGCGGCCGCCAGGCATGTTTGCCTAACAAGTCGAGGTATCGTTTGTCGCCCGGGTGAAACGCCATCGCTGTATCAGCCATGATTGTTTCCGGTCGCGTCGTTGCGACCTCAAGGAAGCGCCCCGGTTCTTCCACAATCTCGTACCGAACGAAATACAAATGTCCCTTCTGCGCTTTACTAATCACCTCCTCGTCGGAAACCGCAGTTTGCGCCGCCGGATCCCAATTGATCATCCGGCGACCGCGATAAATCAGGCCCTTGTTATACAGATCGACAAAAACTTTTTGGACAGCGGCGGCATAAGCATCATCGAGCGTATAACGTTGGCGCGACCAATCGCATGAGCAGCCGAGCCGCTGGAGTTGTTCGATGATGATGCCGCCATGTTTATCCTGCCATTGCAGCACTCGCCGCAAAAATTCCTCGCGACCGAGATCGTGGCGCGTTTTGTTCTCCGTCCTGCGCAGATGTTTTTCGACAGCGGTTTGGGTTCCGATTCCAGCGTGATCCATTCCCGGCAACCAAAGAACTTCGAATCCCTCCATCCGGGCGCGGCGCGCAAGAATGTCCTGGATCGTGTCCCCCAAAACATGACCGAGGGTCAGCATGCCCGTGATATTTGGTGGCGGCATCACGATCGAAAATAGCGGCTTCGGCGACTCCGGGTTCGCTACGAAATCGCGATTCTCCAACCAGCGCTGATACCACCTCGGTTCAACTGCATTTGGATCGTACCTCTTCGGAAGCTCAGCCATCGCGATCAATCATCCGAAAGTGGAGCGCGTTTGCAAATGGCCGACACAAACTGGCTTGTGCCTTTCCCTTCGAAAGAGAGAGGTCACAGAGAGTTGCAGCCGATTGCAACCGCTATGAGTTTTGGCGCTGCATGAGCAACCCGCAACCGATCGGCGTTTTTGATTCCGGTATTGGCGGACTCACTGTGGTCAAAGCGCTTCGTGACAGGCTGCCAAACGAAACAATTGTTTACCTCGGCGACACGGCACGCGTTCCGTACGGCCCAAAAAGTCCCGAGACGGTGCAGCGCTACGCATTGGAGCTGGCACACATGTTGATGCAAAAGAATGCCAAGGCGCTGGTCGTCGCATGTAACACTGTCTCATCGGTCGCCCTCCCGCTTTTGAAGAGAAAATTTTCTGTCCCTGTGATCGGAGTGATCGAGCCGGGAGCGCGAGCAGCTCTGCAGGCAACCCGTAATCAGCATATTGGCGTCATCGGAACTCGGGCGACAATTCGCAGCGGCGCGTACGAAAGAGCGTTACGCGTGAACGACAACAATGTGCGCGTCAGCAGTCGCGCCTGTCCGTTGCTCGTCCCTTTGATCGAAGAAGGATTGCTCGACGACGAGGTAACCGACCGAATGATTGTCCGTTATCTTGAGCCCCTGCTTGCCGACGGGATCGACACGCTCGTGCTTGGCTGCACGCATTATCCGCTGCTCGGCACCGCGATTGCGCGCGCGCTCGGAGGCAAAATCACGGTCGTCGATTCCGCCGCTAATTGCGCGACCGTAGTGCAGGAAATTTTGGATCGACATTCGCTGCGCTCGCCGGGAACGGACAACGGTGAACTGCACGTCGCTCTTACCGACGCTGCCGATAATTTCCTCAACATCGCGCGCGACGCGCTGCAACTGAGCTTCGGCGAGATCGAGCTCCGACCTTTACTTTAGATTTTGGCAATCTCTTGATCACTAGTTCGTAAGAATGATCGATCATTTTTCGTAGCTCGACATCCGGGATGCCGGCCTCAATCTCAATCGTGTTCCAGTGTTTCTTGTTCATGTGATAACCGGGTCTGACTTGCTCGTACCGATCCCGCAGGTCGAGGGCTAAATCTGGATCGCATTTCAAGTTCACGGTTGTTGGTAGTTCGTCGAGGGCTGCTAACGCAAACATTTTGCCGGCAACTTTGAACACCAGAACATCGGGGCCGAATGGAATCTCCTCACTTGCACCGCGTTTGGTCAGGCAGTATTCGCGAAACTCGGCGAGATCCATCAGCGAATGCGTTCGCGCAAGATTCCAGGCAGATCTTGAATCGCGACACGTTCCTGCTGCATCGAATCGCGATCGCGCAGAGTGACTGTGTCACGCAACGCCGGATCTTTTTCGCCGAGTGTCTCGAAATCGATGGTCACACCGAAAGGCGTACCGATTTCATCCTGACGCCGGTATCGTCTACCTATCGCGCCACTCTCGTCGTAAAACACCGTCATCTCGGGACGCAAAAGCGAGACGATCTCTTTCGCTTTGGCAACAAGCGGCTCCTTATTTTTGAGCAGCGGAAAGACCGCACACTTTATCGGCGCGATTCGCGGATGAAAACGCAAGACGATGCGCGATTCCATTTCGCCTTTATCGTTAGGCGCCTTGTCTTCGGCGTAGGCGTCGCAGATCAAGGCCAGAATAGTTCGATCCACGCCAGCGCTCGGCTCGACCACATGAGGAATAATCTTTTCCTTCGTTTCATCGTCAAAGTATTCGAGGGATTTGCCGCTGGCCTTTTGGTGTTGTGACAAATCGTAGTCGGTACGATACGCGACACCTTCGAGCTCCTGGCGTCCAAACGGAAAATCGTATTCGATGTCGTAAGTGCCTTTCGAATAAAAGGCGCGATCAGCATCGGGTACATTCAGCACGTGCAATTTCGCGCGTCCAATACCGATGTTCTCGTAAAACTTGAGTCGCTCTTCCTTCCAATATTCCAGCAACTCCATTCCCTGCTCGGGCCGGCAAAAATATTCCAACTCCATCTGTTCGAATTCGCGCGAGCGAAATGTGAAATTGCGCGGATTGATTTCGTTGCGGAAAGCCTTTCCAATTTGCGCGATGCCGAACGGCAGCTTCTTGCGCGACACTTCGAAAATGTTTTTGAACTGAACGAAGATGGATTGTGCGGTTTCTGGCCGCAGATATGCGACAGAACTCTCTTCGGAAGACGCGCCGACGTGCGTCTCGAACATCAGATTAAACTGCCGCGCTTCCGTTAAGTCCTTACCACCGCAGTTGGGACACTGCTTCATCCCCTTTTTTTCCGCAAGCTGATCGGCGCGCAGGTGAGCCTTGCAGGTGCGGCAATCCACCATTGGATCCGAGAATCCTTCAACGTGACCAGAGGCCTTGAGGACGGCAGGATGCGTGAGAATGGCACCATCCATCCCGACGACGTCATCGCGCTCATGGACCATGACGCGCCACCAGTAGTTTTTCAGGTTGCGCTTTAATTCAATGCCAAGCGGTCCATAATCCCAGGCGCCGTTGAGTCCGCCGTAGATTTCGCTCGACTGAAAAATAAAACCGCGCCGTTTACACAGGCTGACGATTTTTTCCATGCGCTGGGCATTGATCGTCGCGTTCATGATTTTCGCCACAGATGAACACAGATTGACACAGATTCAAACCGGAGGATTGGAAAGACTGAGGATACCGATTACCTGTGCGGAACCGATGCAACCATGATGGGACAAAACTGGTGCGTCCGTCTGTGTTGGTCCGTGTAAATCTGTGGCTAACTCTGCGGTTCGACTTTCACCTCGGTTTTCACAGAGTTGGCAATAAAGCATTGCTCATGCGCGCCATGATTCATCTCCTCGATTTCCTGCGGCGTAGGTTGTTTCTCGCCGGAGAATTTCAAGCGCTGTCGAAGGGTGACGCGTGTGATGGCGAGTCTTCCTTCGGAATTTTTTTCCATGTAGCCGACGGCGTTGTCACTGTACTCGTCGAGCACGAACCTCTTTTTGCACGCGATGGCAAGGAAAGTCAGCATGTGACAACTCGAAAGCGATGCCACGAAGGCTTCCTCAGGATCGACCAGTTTCGGATTACCCAGATATGCGGGCGCA
>DATARG010000234.1:0-6327 GCA_036264275.1 Candidatus Udaeobacter sp.
GCGCTCAAAGGCAAACTCAATGGCGGCGCGTTCCGGGTGCCGACGCCGGACGGTTCGGTGACCGATTTCACCGCGGTTCTGGAAAAAGACGCGACTGTGGACGCCGTCAATGCTGCGTTCAAGAAAGCGGCGTCAGATAAAAGCTACAAAGGCGTGCTCGAATTCAGCGATGAGCCGCTCGTTTCCGAGGACATCGTCGGCAATCCGCACTCCTGCATCTTCGATAGCAAACTCACGCTGATGATTGGCAATCGATTTGTAAAAGTGGTCGGCTGGTATGACAACGAGTGGGGCTACAGCAATCGCTGTGTGGAGTTGATGGAAATGCTCGGGGAATAGGGACTCGTACTCCTGCTCGTGATCGGTTTGACTGAGAGATGAAGATCTATTTCGACCACGAAAAATTAGACCTTTACCGAGAATCCATCGCCTTCTGCGGCTGGGTCGGCGAGTTCCTCGACGGGACCTCAACAAAAGCAGGCCTCAAGGACCGGTTCGACAGAGCATCAACCAGCATTCCGCTAAACATCGCGGAAGAGTAAATGATGGCAAAGCTATCGATCCGTGATATCGACGTCCGCGGGAAACGCGTGCTGGTGCGCGTAGACTTCAACGTGCCGACCGAAGTTCGCAGCGGCAAAATTCGCATCACTGATGACACCCGAATCCGGGAAAGCCTGCCGACCATCAATTACCTGCGCGAACATGGCGCGAAAACCATTTTGATTTCCCACTTTGGGCGCCCTAAAGGCAAGCCGGCAGAGAAATATTCGCTTCGGCCGATCGGGGAATATTTGCATTCGTTGATTCATCAGCCCGTCATTTTCAGTCATGACACCATCGGCGACGTGCCGAAGAAAATCATTGAGCATATGGAAAACGGCGATGTCGCGCTGCTCGAGAATGTTCGGTTTCAACCGGCTGAAGAGGCGAATGATCCAGGGTTCGCCCAGGCGCTCGCGGAATTGGGCGATTTTTACGTGAACGATGCCTTCGGCGCCGCGCACCGGGCGCATGCATCAACGGCGGGTATCACAAGATTCGTGTCGAAATCAGCCATGGGTCTTTTGATGGAGAAAGAGCTGAAGCATCTGCGCGATGGACTTCAGAATCCGGCCAAGCCCTTCGTCGTAATTCTGGGCGGAGCCAAAGTCTCGGATAAAATCGGCGTTCTAAAAGCGTTAATGGAAAAGGCGAACACGATTCTCATCGGCGGCGCCATGGCAAACACGTTTTTGAAAGCGGAGGGAATTCCAGTCGGCGCAAGCCGCGTTGAATCTGACAAAGTCGGTCTCGCGCGCGAGCTTTTGGATTTGGCGAAACAACGCGGCGTGAAGTTTCTCACTCCGGTTGATGTCGTCGAGGCTGATGAAATTCGCCCGGGAGCGAACATGCGAAACACCAGTCGTCTCTCGCCCCAACACGGAATCGCGGACGGATGGCAGGCCGTGGATATCGGCGCCGGGACCGTCGCACTTTATCAGGAGGAAATTGCCAGGGGAGAAACAATCTTGTGGAATGGACCGATGGGGGTTTTTGAAATTCCTGAATTCGGCGAAGGCACAATCGCAATGGCCGAAGCGATGGCACAATCGGGCGCGACGACAATCATCGGCGGCGGAGACTCTGTGACGGCGGTGAAACAAGCCGGGCTCGCTGGGAAAATGACGTTTATTTCGACTGGCGGTGGCGCGACGCTGGAATTGCTGGAAGGCAAAGAGCTGCCAGGCGTAGCCGCGCTCAGCGATAAAACTTAAACAGAATGGGCAGAATCGGTTTCGCCGAAATCATTTTGTAAACTTTGCTCATTCTGTCAGAACGAATCATGCGTAAGACAATCGTCGCAGCCAATTGGAAGATGAACATGACACAGGCCGAGTCCGAGCGGTTTGTGGACTCCTTCCTGTGCGACGTTGGCGAAATCAATGGCGTCGAAGTAGTGATCATTCCGCCGTTCACCGCAATTGCGAAAGTAAGCGAAGCATTGGGCGGAGCGCAGAACATCAAGGTCGGCGCGCAAAACATGTACTGGGAGAAGAGTGGCGCGTTTACGGGCGAGATCAGCGCTTCGCTTTTACGCGATCTTTTTGTGCATTACGTCGTGCTCGGGCATAGCGAACGGCGCTCGTTGTTCGGCGAGACCGATGAAATGGTGAATCGCAAAGTACGCGCGGCGCACGAGGCAAAACTACGTCCGATTGTTTGCGTCGGAGAAACACTCGACCAGCGCGACAAAGGTAACGTGGAAAAAATTTTGTCGATTCAATTGCGTGGCAGCCTCGCAGGTCTGAAGCCGAAAGAATTGCAGGAAAGCGTGATCGCCTACGAACCGATATGGGCAATCGGTACCGGACGCAACGCAACACCCAAACAGGCACAGGAAGCGCACGCGTTTATTCGACACATCCTGCGCGAAATGTCCGATGAGACCACAGCCGACCGAGTGCGAATCCAATACGGCGGCAGCGTAAAACCGGAGAATGCCCGCGAACTCATGAGTCAGTCCGACATCGACGGCGCGCTCGTCGGTGGCGCCAGTTTGGACCCGCGCAGCTTCGCTCAAATCGTTAAAGCCGCGCGCGCCGAATAATTAGCGGGGGGCATGCGTCTGATTCAGCGCGGGTTTTTTATTGTCGGTCCGACGGCGACCGGAAAATCCGAAATTGCAGCCGATGTCGCGTGCGAAGTTGGCGCGGAAATTGTGAGTGCCGACGCGTTTCAAATTTACCGTGGGCTGGATCTGCTTACGGCCAAACCGGCGCGGCCAACGCTGGCGAAAGCACCGCATCACTTGATCGGCACGATTCTGCTCACCGAAGAAATGAATGCTGAAAAATTCCGGCGCGCTGCGACCTGCGCGATCGAAGAAATTAATTCGCGCGGAAAGCTCGCGATTGTGGTCGGGGGAAGCGGGCTTTACATAAAAGCGCTGACACATGGACTGGCATCGTTACCAAAGTCCGATCCGAAGCTACGTGAGAAACTCACCGCGATGAGTTCGGATGAATTGCGCTCGCGGTTGGCGGAGCTCGATCCAAAGACAGCCGAAAAGATTGATCTCAAAAATCGCCGCAGGTTGGTACGTGCTCTGGAAATTTGTCTGCTGACTGGAAAGCCGGCATCTGAACAGCGGACTGTAGCCGCCTCGCTGCGCGAGCCGGGGGCAACTGCGGTGATGAATGCTGGAACAAGCGCTTGGCACAGCGAAGCGGCTACAGCGCGAGCATCACCGACCCCGGCTACAGGGGTTTTTCTCTTTCGCGACCGAGAGGAGCTTTATAACCGAATCAATCTGCGAGTGGAAGCGATGTTCAAATACGGCGTCCTCAACGAAGTGCGCGCTGCAGGTCCCACCAGCACGACTGCTTCGCAGATGATCGGTTTGCGCGAAATCCGGGAACTGCTCGCTGGAAAACAATCACTTTCGCAGCCCATTGCACAAATTCAGCAGGCAACGCGGCGGTACGCCAAAAGGCAGTTGACCTGGTTTCGGCGGCAAACTAATTTTTTGCCGCTGAACCTGTCCTTTCTTACTCACAACGAAGCTGTGAAATGGATCTCGCTCCGCATTCTGTCGGAGGCCGGAACAAGGGATGATTGAAACGCGTCCGCAAAAATCACGAGAGCGCGCGCTGTTGATCGGCCTCGAAAAACAAGGCGTCTCCAAGTGGGACTTGCACGATTCCCTCGATGAGCTGCGCGAGTTGGCGAACTCGGCCGGAGCCGAGGTCGTGGACACAGTCACGCAAAAATTGCAAAAGCCCACCGCGCCTTACTACATCGGCCGCGGCAAAGCGGAATCCATCAAGGAATCGTGTCAGGATCAACAAGTAACCTCGGTGATTTTTGATGATGAACTTTCACCAGCACAGGGGCGGAACCTGGAAAATCTTTTGGCGCGCAAGGTGCTCGATCGAACGCAATTAATCCTCGACATTTTTGCCCAGCGCGCGCGCAGCCGCGAAGGCCGATTGCAAATCGAGCTCGCGCAGTTGCAATATCTTTTGCCGCGTCTCACTCGGATGTGGCATCACCTGTCGCGCCAGACTGGCGGGATCGGAACACGCGGCCCGGGTGAAACACAATTGGAAGTTGACCGGCGGCGGGTCCAGGAACGAATCGCGCGGCTGGAGCGCGAACTGGAATCGGTACGGAAAACGCGAGCCATTCAGCGACAGGGTCGCAAACGGCATCAGTGGCCGGTCGCTTCGGTGGTCGGTTACACGAACGCAGGGAAATCGACTTTGCTGAATCTGCTTACGGGAGCGGACGTAGTGGCAGAGGACAAACTTTTCGCCACGCTGGATCCAACGACGCGCAGCTTTGTCTTGCCTAACAAACAGCGGGTATTGCTCACGGACACTGTCGGCTTCCTGCGAAAGCTTCCGCACACACTGATTGAATCCTTCAAGGCGACACTGGAAGAAGTCAGCGAAGCCGATTTGCTCATTCACATTGTTGATCTGAGTCATCCGCGCGTGGACGAGCAGATGGAAGCGGTCGATCGAGTGATCAAGGAACTTGACGCTTACGGCAAGCAAACACTGATCGTCTTCAATAAAATCGATAATCTTTCGAGCCCCGAAGTAGTCGATTCATACCTTAACCGCTTTCCGGGTAGCGTGGCGATTTCCGCGCGCACAGGAGAAGGAGTAAACAAACTCGTCCAAGCTCTGGAAGGCGCGCTCAGCTCATGGCGATTGCGCTCGCAGTTTCGAATTCCCGCAAACGAAAGCGCGTTGATCGCCGAGATTCATCGAGTCGGCCACGTTCTCGAGCTCCGATATGAAAGCAACGATGCTCTGATCGTGGCGCACGTTCCTCCCGATCTGGCGCAAAAGCTGGAGCGTTACGCCGCAGCGTAGCGCAGGTAAGGCGCGGCGCCGGTGCCAGGAGATAAGTCGCAGTTGCGCCCAGCGCCAAGCCCGCCGCGATACAAGCGCATATTCCGACAATCGAAATTGCGTTCGGCGGCACACTTTGGTGAAACCAACCACGTCGTCGCTGACTGCGTCCATTTCCGATTTCGCGTAGCCATTGGCCGGCAATCAATCGCTTTCACCGATATTCGTTCATCGCGGACGAAATCCATAGCAGGGTTGAAAAGCGATGACCAGATGAACAGCGCTGTAGAGCGTGGCGCATTCGTGGCACACGGATACGCTCCCTCTTGCGCTGCCTGCCTTCCTCCGAGATGATGCACGACATGCCTGCGACACTGGAACAGACTGGGCCGAACGTAGTGACGCGGCGTTCCGTGTTCATTCTGCGGTTCATCAGCACCGTCGCCTTATGGAGCGTCGCCTTGCTGATCATGTTTTCCGGTTACGAGATCCTGTTCTGGGTGTTGATCAGCCTGTTTGGAATGATTGGGCTTTGGGAATTTTACCGGATGCTCGATCACAAGGGGCTGCCGAATTTCAAAATCACCGGAATGATTTGCGGGGCAGTGATGCTTGCGGGCAGCTTTTATTATTTCTCCAAAATCGGACCGACAGGATCCTACGATTTCGAAGTCGCTGTTCTGCTTTTTTTTCTGCTGACGGTATTCGGGCGGCAAATGTTTGCGCGGTTGCGGGACGACGAGCCTCTGCAGACGATGGCTTACACTTTGTTCGGTCTCCTGTACGTCCTTTGGCTTTTCAACTTCATCACCAAAATTGTTTATCTCACTCCGCGTTCGAGCAGCGGCCAGCTCACCGGTCAGTTCTACGTGTTGTATTTGATCGCCGTCACCAAATTCTCGGATATGGGTGCGTATCTGACCGGCAGCGTGATTGGACGGCATTTAATGGTGCCGCACATCAGCGCGAAAAAAACCTGGGAAGGTTTTTTTGGCGCCATTGTCTTCGCGTTGCTGTGCAGCCTCGGGCTTTACAAACTAATGCCGGGCCATCTGTCGGTCCTCAACTGGACACACGCGACGGTGCTCGGGCTGCTATTGGGGATTGCCGCAGTCCTGGGCGATCTGGCCGAATCGATTATCAAGCGCAGCACCGATGTAAAAGACTCTGGCAATCTGCTCCCCGGAATCGGCGGCGCACTCGATCTGCTGGACAGCCTGCTTTTCACAGCACCGCTCTTGTTTTTCTACATGCGCCTCGTGATCCACGTGGCGTAAAGAGTTGGTTGTTCACACGAAGGCCACAAAGGACACTAGGATCGCCAACTAAGAATCTCTTTACCGTAGTGTGCCGTTGTGATCGTTGTGTGATGTTTTGTTCAAATGAATCGTAAGCGTGTCGTTGTTCTTGGGGCCACCGGCTCCATAGGTGAGAGCGCGTTGAAAGTCGCGCGCGATATTCCGGAGCGAATGGAGATCGTTGG